>CAISOQ010000323.1 GCA_903887095.1 uncultured Flavobacteriia bacterium | reverse complement strand
TTGACGGAGCGACAGGCCCACAAGGTCCGATTGGATTAACGGGTGCAACAGGTGCTGCAGGCCCAGCGGGTCCGCAAGGTCCAGCAGGAGCAGATGGTATTGACGGAGCGACAGGTCCACAAGGTCCGATAGGTTTAACGGGTGCTACCGGTCCAGCGGGTCCACAAGGCCCAGCAGGTGCAGATGGTATTGACGGAGCGACAGGCCCACAAGGTCCAATTGGTTTAACAGGCGCTACAGGTCCGGCGGGTCCACAAGGTCCAATTGGATTAACGGGTGCAACCGGTCCAGCGGGTGCTGACGGAGCGACAGGTCCACAAGGTCCGATTGGTTTATCAGGAGCAACAGGTGCTGCAGGTCCAGCGGGTCCACAAGGCCCGGCGGGTGCAGCTGGTATTGACGGAGCGACAGGCCCACAAGGTCCGATAGGTTTAACGGGTGCAACAGGTGCTGCAGGTCCAGCGGGTCCACAAGGCCCAGCGGGTGCTGACGGAGCAACAGGATTAACAGGCGCTACCGGTCCAGCGGGTCCACAAGGTCCGATTGGATTAACGGGTGCTACTGGATTAACAGGTCCAGCAGGTCCAGCAGGTCCAACAGGATCAACTGGTCTACAAGGTCCGATTGGTTTAACGGGTGCTACGGGTCCAGCGGGTGCTGACGGAGCAACAGGATTAACGGGAGCAGCAGGTCCACAAGGTCCGATAGGTTTAACGGGTGCTGCAGGAACTAATGGTATCAATTGTTGGGATTTGGATGCGGATGGTGTTAATGATTTAGTGGAAGATGTCAATGGTGATGGTTCATATAATGGATTGGACTGCAAAGGTGCTACAGGGGCAATAGGAGCTACTGGTCCAGCGGGACCTAATAATGTCATAAAATATAGTGTGGTGGGTACTACTGACGCAACAGCACCTGCCAATGCAAATGCAGGTCCATTCGTTGTTATGCCAGAAATGACAATAACATTCACACCAATTAACTCATCAGTATTTATGTTTTTCACTGCAGCAGGCACGTATACAACGACCCAATATGCAAATCACAGTGTTTGGTTTGAAGTATTAGTAAACGGAGTGTCAATTAGAGAATGGGATACACAATGTGGAACAAAATGGAATCAATGGGATATAGGTGTATCTACCCCACTTACCGTAAATGTAGGTGTATCCAATACTATATCAATTAGATGGGCCGCGGTTAGAGGTAATAATACCAATACGACGATAAATAATCTTGTCACAGCTGGCACCTATTTCAATAGAACATTAATGATTTTAGACGCTCCATAATTTTGATATATGAGAAAAAACGTACTTACTTTCTTTTTTTCCATGCCATTGGTTTTTGTGTATTCTCAAGACGCGAATACAAATCATCAGAATGTAACGCAATTGAGATGTTATAATTCAGAATCTGATACTTCTGGGACTAATACTTCGAATATTATTACCTGGAAAAGAACTCAAAATCCTAATTATTTAGATTTATTACCAAAGAATTCGACAATTAGGGCTAAGGAATTAAAGATAAATAGCAATCAATTAGATAACGAAAAGAAAAACAATAAATAATTCTATTGTAGAATGACTAAAAAAATGAAAATAAAGACCCTGTGTTGCAACACTGTATTTTCAGTAATTGGTGTGTTTTGTCATTTTTTTCATTCTCATTCCCAAGTCCTTCAAAATCACGGTTCGGTTATTTCTGCTAAATCGGGTTGTGTAATTACTGTCAATGGAAGCGTTCTGAATCAAACGGGAACGATCGATGTGAATCAAAATGCGGGAACGCCTGCAACGATGTATGTATCGCAGGATGTCACGAATAATTCAACGATTTTGGCAGATGGCCACATTCATCTTTTGGGAAACTGGTTTGATAATGGAAGTTTCCAATCGACCGTAGGTACTGTATTTATGGATGGTGCCACCCAATTTCTGGGAGGAACCTCGGCAACGGTTTTTCATAATCTTACCTTGAATGGATCTGGATTTAAAATTCAACAAGTCAATAAGTATGCAACTGGGGTTCTTAGTTTGAATCATCTTGAACTCAAAACTGAAACCTATAAGTTTTATGTCGAAAACACTGCATTGGGTGCTATTACCAGAACCTCTGGTTTTGTATCAAGTTTAAATGGTGGTTTTCTCGCTCGTCGGACTAATTCAGCTGGACTGTATTTATACCCTGTTGGTTCGAGTCTCGGTACAACGCGCTATCGACCTGTAGAATTAACACCAACTAATTCAATAGCGAATCAATACACAGTTAGGTTTGCTAATTTAGATGCAACACAAGAAGGATATGATCGATCCATGCATGATGACAGTATTTGTCAAGCTAATCCACTATTTTATCATCAGATAAACAGAACGATAGGAGCAACAAATGCCGATGTAACCATAAATTACGATCCTGCCAGTGATGGTACTTGGTCGGGATTATCAAGATGGAACTTAAGCAGCCCACTTTGGGAAAAAATAGCAGGTAGTTTTACGTCATCCGCATCTCCTTTCTTCAAGGCGCAAAAGTTGAACTGGGGAACTTTTACAGACATTCCTTATATTCTCTCAAATCAAGTAACAGAACCAATATTTGATCCTATTTCACCTGTTTGTTATGGCTCACAGATAGCACCACTTCCAACAACTTCCAATAATGGTATTTCTGGAAGTTGGTTGCCTGCCATTGACAATACTCAAACAACAACTTACACATTTACACCGAATGCCGGTCAATGTGGAGGTACAGCAACATTAACGGTGAACGTTTTACCACAATTAGCGCAGCCTCAAGTTCAGGTGGTGCAGCCAATTTGTTCTGTTCCAACGGGATCTGTTTCAGTTCAAAATGTGAATACAGCAGTAGGTGTTTTATATGAATTGATTCCAGCAAATACCTTAATTTCTCCACAGTCGAATGCCACTGGAACGTTTAGCTCTTTACCACCTGGAGATTATGATTTGACATGCACGTTGAATGGGTGTTTATCAACTTCAAGTTTTACAGTTTCGACAGCGCCACTTGTTCCAACAGTGAATATTTCCCCGTCCGTTCCTGCCCTATTGACTTGCGCTAATACACAAACAAGTGTTTCAGCAACAGGAGGAGATATATACAGTTGGGATGGTGGATTGACACCAAATAATTCATCCAATAGTTTCACAAATCCAGGGGTTTATACAGTAACAGTAACAGCAACAAATGGCTGTACTGCAACATCAAGTATTACAATTTCTCAAAACATCAGTCCACCTTCCGCTACAATTACGAATATTAGTGGTACGACGCTTTTAATATGTAGCCAAACAGCAATAAGTTTATCTGCAACAAACGGTGTTTCTTACACATGGAATAATGGAACTTCAAATATTGGTGTTTCTTCCAATTTGACAGTTACTCAACCAGGAACATATACAGTAACGGTTAGGGGAAATAATGGCTGCACATCAACGGCAAGTATTGTTATCAATTCAAACACAACGGTCCCATCGATTGATAATGTTTCAATTATTCAGCCGCTCTGTAACCAAAATACAGGAATTGTTGAAGTGTTTAGTAACTTATCTAGTGGCAGCGCAACCTACACAATTACCGGATTGAATCCAGTTGTGGCAGCGCAATCGAATGCAACGGGATCATTTGCTAATATTTCTCCAGGAAACTATGAGATAACAGTTACGGAGAACGGATGTGTTTCAGCTCCTTCGATGATGACTGTGAATAACCCACCAGCTCCAACAACTATTTCAGTAAATAATCCAACAATTTGCGCAGGACAGCAAGTAAATATAACGGCAACTGTTAATCCACTGGGCGGAAGTTTTTCTTGGTCAACAAGCCAAACGACTCAGACAATATCAGTGGCTCCTCAAACAACTACAAGTTATCAAGTAACCTATTCATTAAATGGATGTTCCGTACAAGCAGTCTCAACTGTTTCAGTTCAATCAACTCCAATAGTGATGATGTTGGATCAAACTATTTGCTTGGGCGATACAGCGAATATTGTAGCGCTTCCTTCTGTTCCTGGTGGGACATTTGAATGGTTACCGAATGGTGAAACTACCCAAACAATAAGTGTTGTTCCTGATACATCAACAACATATACTGTTATTTATACGTTGAATCAATGTTCTGCTCTTCCGGTTGATGTTACAGTAAACGTTAGCCCAGTTCCTGTAGCAGGGTTCATTTCAAATCCGCAGATTTTTGATGATTATGGTCAGTCAGTAGACTTCTTGAATACTTCACTTTATGCTGATTCATACGATTGGGATTTTGGCGATGGATTCACGTCTGACTTATTTCAGCCAACACATTATTTTCAAAATATTACCGAAGACGGAATGCTTGTTACCTTGACTGCCTATAATTCTGCCGGATGTCAAGACACATTTAGTTATGTTATTGAAAGAGCAGATGAATTAATTTATTATGTACCAAACTCATTTACGCCTGATGCAAATGGAAGAAATGATGTTTTTCAACCAGTCTTTACTGAAGGCTTCGATCCGTATAGTTTCCGCATGCTAATCTTTAACCGATGGGGCCAAATTGTATTTGAATCACAAGATGCAACAATTGGATGGAATGGAACCTATGGAACAGGGACAGATATTTTTAAATGTCAAGATGGCGTGTACACATGGCAAATTGAATTTAGAAGACTTGAAAATGATGAAATCATCTATTTAGACGGACATGTAACCTTGATAAAATAGATTTAATAAAGACAGCGAAGGGGCCATACGGTCCCTTTTTTTATTTTTATAAAATGGTCAAAGTTGCTTTTATTATTAATGCATCAAGAAAACTGAAAAAAGAAAATCAGGAGTTGATATACCATTGTATCAATCACAACGCTTTGTTAGTTGAACAAAAAGTTACTGAGCATCCCGGTCATGCGACTGAGCTGGCAAAAGAATATACGAAAAGTAAGACCCATATAATCATTGCAGTAGGTGGAGATGGCACGGCTAATGAGGTTATCAATGGAATTATGTCCTTTTCAACGGATGAAAGACCAATATTTTACGTTTTGGCGAATGGTACTGCAAATGATTTTGTGAGGGGAGAACTTCAACATTTCACAATCAATAATTTCCTCCAATCGCTTTGTGCTCAGAAAAACACATCCATCGACATTGGGTTGGTGAGTATAAATAAAAAAAGCAAATTTTTTCTGAATATAGCTGATGCTGGCATTGGTGGAAAGGTAGTCCAGATTCTAGATTCACAGCGAAAATATCTCGGCGGTAAATTCTCCTATTTTTCTGCCATTTTAAGAGGATTTCTTTGGTACAAAAAACCAAACGTCTCCATTAAAATGAATGACATTGAAATAAATGGGCCCTTACTTATGATGGCTATTTGCAATGGTAAAATGTTTGGTGACGGATTGATAATAGCTCCAGACGCCAAAATAGACGATGGCTTTCTTAATGTATCGTTGTTTTCTAAAGTGAGCATGATTGATTATCTCAGAAACTTATCACGACTCAGATCAGGGATTAAGTTAGATCATGAGGAAGTGTCCTATTTTAAATGTCAAAAGGTAGAATTAAAAGTAAAGGAAGGAGAGCTTTTTACTGAGACTGATGGAGAATTATTTGAAAGTGGTGATGTTACATTCGAAATAGTTCCACAGGCGATTCGCTTATTGAAAATCTGATTTATTCAAGAGCGAGAAGCAGACCGCGAAGCTGCACCGAAGGTAATGAGTATGAAGAAAAAAACCAGAGTTCGGAACATCGCTCTCGCTTTGTTTCTCCCTCTGGTTTTTAGTACCTCGGGCCGGAATCGAACCGGCACTCCCGAAAGAACAGGATTTTGAATCCAGCGCGTCTACCAGTTCCGCCACCGAGGCCTAGTGGACTTGCTAATAAAAATTAGCGATTGCAAATATAGTATTTTTTTATTTCGAAAATCAATTAATTGTATGGATCAATTTTATTGTGCTCGAATTTCCTCCTTGTTCTACCTTTAAAAGATAAATACCTTGGGTTAAGTTTTCAAGATTATCTATTCTCACTTCTCCAGCTAGTTGATAGTCTGTTTTGTTTAAAAGGATTCTGCCATTTGCATCTGATAATGTAATAGTCAAAGGCTCATTACTAGATACTACGATTTCGATGAAATTCTCAAAAGGATTTGGGTGGGCGCTAAAAAATTGCTTGTCAATACTAGTTACACCAGACATGCTGCAATTATATAGTGTTCCAGGCATATTCGCATCAAGCCAATTGATCCTTCTTGTTACCCAATCTTTCAATCGTTGCACTTCTTCTGCATATGATTGAGCTGGCGCTTGAGTTTCAGGTGTTCCAGTGGACACACCCATATTCCCCCATACGGCAAAATGCCAGTTCTGACTTTCATTTATAAGTGCTGCCGCTGAGTCGATTTTTGCATGCAAATAATCTAGATCAAGTACTGACCGACGTAGGTCGTCATATCTGCATCTTAATTCATTTGTAAAAAGTGTATCCTGTAGTAAACGAATATACCATCCAGGGGCATTTACATCTTGTGCAACTTCACTGTACATGAATCCTGAACCATCTTCGGATCCAGACCACATGTCCTTCCAAGCCCAATCAAAATCCCAAACCGGCCCGGCATGCAATTTACTGTAGGTTCCATCCGGATGATCCTTGTCTTTAAAAAAGAACCTACTTTTCTTATATCCATCAACATTTCTCGCCAATTCATTCACAATGAAATAATCTAAAAAGGATCGCACAGAAATGTATTTTCTATAACCATAAATTGTATCAGTGAAATAGGAAGAATATAATGCTGTTTCAAATTCATCAACAAAATTTTTCAGGTAATCTTTTTGTTGTGGAGCTATAACATCGAAACTCGGATAATAATAGACATAATGAATATCCAGACCAGGAAACCCAATCGGTGAAAAATTGGATTGCCACGAATTGCTATTATCCCAGTAATCTACTTTAAAAACATACCCCCCTGAAAGATCAAGTCCAACCGTATCTCCTAGCAACAATTTTGGAATGTCAATTCTGTTTGAATCACGTTTAATTTTTTCGGCCAGCAAATAGATGCCTTGGTAATCACCATTTAGAACAACGTCAACATAGCGATTACGCACCGAGTAATGGCCCATCGTATCAAATAAATGGAAAGGCAGCATATTCCTTGCAAAAGATTTATCATTGTAATTGGCAAGTAAGAGCCAATCATGTTCAGCTGGCATTCCCAATAACGAGTAATCAACCTCTAATCCTGTAGCATCTCGCAACTCGAAAGAATAGGGCTTTTGAGGAAGTGACAATGAGTAATTTCCTCTGTATTCAATTCCTATTTTGCCGCTGTACTCATTCGCTGGATCAATCACGTGGTTTCGATTGCCCACGCCATTGAAAATTATACCCATATCTGCAGTAATTTTTAAATCATTTTGAATGGATTGACCATTCGTCTCGATAATTACAATAGGCAGATTTGACTCAGTAAATTGAAAAAATGTACTTGGAGAAGAACCAAATGTTAATGACCAATCTTGCACTTCGCCTTGGTCTTGTCCATAACCATCCGTTACCTTTAGAAACCATGTTCCATTTGGGTTTTGACCATTATTGACAGCACCCATTTGCCCCATTGGTTGATAGGTTCCAGTAAATGGGGCAACGCCACTTGCAATTGAATTTGTGGCTGAACCATTGAAGCAAGTATTAGTCATATTGTCATCTCCTCCTCCTGCTCCTTGAACCAACATTTTTGTTGTCCCATCTGGAGCAACGAGTTCTATAGTTAGATCTGCTAAGTAGGTGTGCGTTAAATTGATGCAAACAGTTTCAAGTCCGAATGATGTTGTGTTGATGGCAGTTTGTGGCAAGGTAACTATGGCTGGAACATTGACAGTTTGAAAGTCGAGAATAGAATCGCTGGCACCAACAAATGTTTGACTCATTAAATTATTAGCGCAAAATGCGAGTAGAAAGATTAGTCTGTTTTTCATGAATTTGATTGTACTTTTGTTATCTAAATTAGCATTATTCGATTCTTGCATGAAAAAACTGCTCATAAAAAACATCAAAGGTCTTGTTCAGGCAGGAGAAGATATTCCAATGATTCTTCGTGGAGTGGAAATGAAATCGCTTCCAATTATTGAGAATGCATTTCTGGCTCTAGAAGATGGAGAAGTCATTTCATATGGCAAAATGGAAGATTTGAGCGGGATAGATGATTGGCGAGAGTTAGAGATTATTGATGGAGAAGGAAGATTTGTTTTGCCTGCTTTTTGTGATGCACATACACATACCGTTTTTGCAAGAAGTCGAGAAGAGGAATTTGTAGATCGAATCAATGGACTTTCCTATGAAGAAATTGCGTTAAAAGGAGGTGGAATTTTGAATTCTGCGAGAAGGTTATCAGAACTTTCTGAAGAAGAGTTGTTTAATGCTGCGATGCAAAGAATAAATCGCTTTATTTCATACGGCACAGGAGCGATAGAGATTAAATCAGGCTACGGATTGAGTGTGGATGCAGAAATTAAAATGTTACGTGTCATCCAACGACTGAAAAATGAAGCTCCTATTTCAATCAAAGCTACTTTTCTTGGTGCACATGCTTTTCCTACTGAGTTTAAAAACGATCACACTGCATACATTGACTTAATCATCAATGAAATGCTTCCAAAAATTGCTGAAGCTGGTTTGGCAGATTTTATAGATTGTTTTTGTGAACGCAATTATTTCTCTGTAGATGAGATGGATAGGATTCTACAAGCGGGTAAAAAACATGGCCTTGTACCCAAAGTGCATGTGAATCAATTTTCAGTGATGGGCGGTGTTAAAAAGGCTGTTGAACTTGGGGCGTTATCAGTGGACCATTTAGAAGAAATAGGAGAAGATGATATACATGCGTTGAAAAATGCTGATTGCATACCAACCTTGCTTCCTGGCTGTTCTCATTTTTTGGGAATTCCATACGGAAATGCAAGACTGATGATCGAAAATGAATTACCAGTTGCATTGGCAAGTGATTTTAATCCCGGTTCAACACCATCAGGAAATTTACAATTTATTTGGTCATTGGCCTGTGTTAAAATGAAGATGACACCAGAAGAGGCCTTCAATGCATTAACCATTAATGCAGCATTTGCAATGGGATTAAGCGAAACACATGGTCGAATTGCACTAGGTCGACGTTCTCCCATTTTAATTACGAAAGAAATTCCATCATTGGCATACATCCCATATGCTTTTGGTGATCAACACATCGAAAGGATTTTAGTATGATTATTGCTTAAAACACCTACCTTTAGTTTTGAAAATGTTGAACAAGTTTCTTTTTTTTGTTTTAATCGCATGCTCAGGCAATCTGTTGGCACAGTCGGTGCAACCTGAAAACGAGTTGCTTTGGGAAATTTCTGGCAATGGATTAAAAACAAAAAGTTACTTGTATGGAAGTCTCCATTCCAATGATAAAAGGATTTTTAATTTTTCTGACTCAACTTATTTCGCGCTGAATACAGCTGAATCTATAGTTCTTGAAACAGATCTTTTTTCTCTTTTTGATGAATGGGATACACGTCAAGAAGATGTCCGTTTACTGATAGACAATAAAGGAAAACCTTATACAGGAAGCGATGAACCTACTAAGACAATTTATGGTGATGAAGATGGAATGCCTCAGTTCCTTGATGCCTATTTCTTGGAATATTGCTACAATGCTGAAAAAAAATTCTATCCTTTAGAGTTGGTGAAGGACCAACTTCAAATGATGAATGACTGGGGACAAACGGAAAGCAGCAGACTAGGCTTGAATCCACAGGTGTTGAGCCAAGAAAAATTGATAGATTTTTATGTCAAAGGCGATATCTCTTCCCTTGATCGTTTGATGAAAGCAAACTTATCATTTAACCCGGGAATGCACGATGACATTATTATCAGCAGAAATCAAACAATGGCCATTGGTCTTGATACACTTCTTCGGAAACAATCCGTTTTTTGTGCTGTAGGCGCTGGTCATTTGGCAGGTGAATTGGGGATGATTAATCTTTTAAGGGCAAAAGGCTATAAACTTCGAAGGGTTTTGGCAACATTCTCTGAACAACCGGTCAAGGAAAAACAGGCTGTTCGATCGAAAAAAGGTTACACTATCTTCAATGAAACCGCTGGACTTTTGGCGATATTTCCTGGTAAGCCAAAGGAACTTAAAATATGGGATAACCATCCTTATTTAATCTACCGGGAAATGGGTCAGGGAAATACATATTCACTTGAATTAGTGCCAATTGATGGGACGCTGAGTCTTGAAGAACAGGGTGAAGTTTATATTGCTGGCCCGGATGAAACAATGTCTGCTCATTATTTTTTAGATGATGGGACGGAGGTTTGCGAAGGATTGTCAGACACATATCCAGAAGGTCCGCATTGGATTCGATTGATTCAAAGTGATCAGTATTTGGTAATCATGAAGGCCTATGGTGGCAATAAATTCATGAATTCAAACCGTCCAAAGCTTTTCTTTAGTAAAGTAGGATTCGAGTAATTCTTAAAAAAGCACATACATTTTTGTTATATTCATACGACTTTTAAGTACATGAATTAAAAATGAAATTTACAGACCAGATTGCGCTTTACATCAAGGAAACAAATTAAATCTTAGAAATCTAACGATTGTTTTACCTTCCGAACGCGCTAAAAAATACATTGCATCTTCTTTGTTTACGCTTGAGGGAAAGCCACTATTGGCCCCCGAGATGGTTACAATTGACAAATGGGTAAGATCTTTTAGTGATCGAACTGTTATTGATCGAACCAGAACACTTATTCGACTTTTCAAAATACAGTTAGCCAACCCAACAGACCCTAAGGATGTATCCTTTGACGAATT
The DNA here is from genome assembly GCA_903887095.1 of uncultured Flavobacteriia bacterium. Lineage (GTDB taxonomy): Bacteria > Bacteroidota > Bacteroidia > Flavobacteriales_D > Crocinitomicaceae > M0103. The sequence continues at coordinate 4,815 of CAISOQ010000323.1, read as the reverse complement.
CATGGCATGGGGAAATATTTTACTTTCAGACTTTGATGAAATAGATCGTTACAAATTAAATTCAAAGGATGTTTTTAAAAATCTTGCATCCATAAAAGAGATAGAAAGTTGGAGTTTTGCTCAAGAAGAATTGACAGAAGGCCAAAAAAGATTCATGCAATTTTGGGATCGTTTACCAGGGTATTACAATGAATTGAATGAGCAATTGGACAAAGAAGACCTTTGTTATGCAGGCAGCGCTTATCGGTACCTTTCACAAAATATAGATGTTCTTTTTAGGGAAAGAAAAGATCGAGTATTTCTTTTTGCTGGATTTAATGCCCTTTCGCCTTCAGAAATAAGCATTATAAAACAATTATATCAACTGGGGAGAGCGCATGTAATAATTGATGCGGACACTTTCTACCTCAATGACAGCAATCACGAGGCGGGTAAGTTTCTGAGAACACTTCAGTCAGAATTAGGCTTAAAATCACTGCCATATATCGCTGATAATCTTTTAACAAAAGAGACAGAGCTAAGCATAATCGAGTGTGCTCAGCATACAGGACAAGTGAAAGTTGCATCCACCATTCTTGCGACGTTTAATAAAGAGGCACTGAATGAAACCATTATTTTATTGGCTGATGAGTCATTGATTGCTCCTTTGATGAAAAATCTTCCGGCAACAATTGAAAAAGCAAATATTACACTCGGATTGCCGCTTCGAAGCACAGCCTTAAGAACTTGGATTGAACTTATTTTTACCATTCAAGAAAATAAAATCCGTTATAAAACACAGGCCATTTATATTCAAGATTTGCAGCGCTTTTGGAATCATCCATTTACGTTGCTTTTGCTTTCAGAAAAGGAAAAAGGCGACATTATTCGAATCGAACAAGAACTCATTAAGCGCAACAGCATTTTTGTAAAAAAAGACCGAGTTCTCACTACAGGCAATGCCGATAAATCATTGAATTTTCTCTTACATGATTGGAATGGAGATTGGTTGTCAGCCATCCAAACAATTCGAGCATTAAATAGGGAGTTGTATAATTCCTTTGGAAAAGACGACGAATTTGAAAAAGCCATTCTCGAAACGTTCGATAGAGAAATAATTGATTTTGAAAACCTTGTTCGCGAAGGCCTGCCTGAAATGACCTTGAAAAGTTTCAAACATTTATTTTTTCAGCACTGGAACACTAAATCAATAGCTTATCACGGTAATCCTATTGATGGACTGCAAATCATGGGTCTGTTGGAAACACGATTATTGGACTTTAAAAATATAATTGTGTTAGGATTGAATGAAGGTAAAATGCCGCCGACCAATCCTCTGCAAACAATGATTCCTATGGATCTTAGATCCTACCTTGGCTTGCCAACACCAAGAGATAAACAAGGATTATTTGCACATCATTTTTATCGCTTATTGCAGCGTTGCGATAAAATATGGACAACTTATACTTCTTCTCAAGAAAACATTGGCAGCAATGAGGCAAGTCGATATCTCTTACAGTTGGAACTTGAACTGAGTAGAATTAATCCCAATTTTCACTTGAAAAAGGAGTTCTATTCTATTCCAAATGACACCGGATTGACAGAATCTGTTCAGTTAGTTCAAAAAACAGATGATATAATTCTGCGATTGGATGAGTTCTTTAATAAACCCATTTCTGCGTCAGCAATTAATAAATACATCAATTGTCCACTCGATTTTTATTACCGGTACCTTCTAGAGTTTGGAGAAGAAGAAAGTATAGAAGAAGAAGTTGAAAGCAATACTTTCGGAACCTTCATTCACAATGTTTTGGAGGAATTATACCTGCCGTTTTCAAGGCATGATAAAAAAGGTCAAAAAGTTATTCCGCAACCACCAAATATAGTAACAAGAGACATCGACTTGATGTTACAAAAGTATGAAGCATTAATTCGCAATGAATTTTTAAAACATTTTGATGATGATGCCTCGGCATTTGAGTCTGGAAAAAATCTTTTGAGTTTTCGGATGGCTACTGAACTGACAAAAAGGATTTTAGAAGAGGAAAGAAAATTCCTTTTGACCCAAACGTCACCTGTTTTCATCGAATACATCGAAATTGAAATGCATGCGCAAGTAAATATAACAGTGAATGGTCAACCAAAAACGATTGCGCTTAAAGGTTTCATCGATCGCATCGATTCTGTTAATGGAAAAATACGCATCATTGATTACAAGTCAGGGAAAGTAAAATCAGAAGATGTTTCCATGAGTGGCTATGATCCTGACACAAGTTTGATTGATTATTTTTCATCGACAAAACATGCTATTCAACTTGCTTTGTATACCCTTCTGTATCAACAAAATAGCGGCCAATTCCCAGAGTCTGCAAATATTTATTCATTGGTGAATTTGAAAGGAGGGCTTTTCCCATTGCAATCAAACAGCCTTGATTACACTGAAATCACGTTACTTTTCGAGGTTTTTCTGCAAGAGGTGGTAAATCAATTATACGACAAGGAAATTCCTTTTTTCCATCAAGTCAAGGGACATAGAAGTTATTGCCAATATTGTGATTAAAAAAACCTGAAAAGAATTTAAGGAAGAGTTAAAATTCTTTTCAGGCCACTGCAAGGAAAATAAAACCAGTGTTGAGTAATCTTACTCAACTAATTACAAGACGTTAAAGATTGTAATAGGGTTGTTTTTGAGCAAAAAAAAAACACCCGCTAAATGTGAGTGTTTCGTTTTCATGTATAATGTAGTTATTAATACAATTCCAATTTCAAAGCAGTTCTGTAATCTTTGATTTCTTCACGGTTAATTTTGTGATCTGCATTTTTCAATAAGTTCAAAAAGTACAATAGGTTTTCGTTATCTTCAATTTCTATCGGATATTCATTTCCTTCTTCGTCTTCTTCGTATTGAGCTTGAACATCAAACGCATTGTTTTCACCAATAAATTCATATGTCAGGCGAAGTACCTTTGTTACAAGTGGATCTTGCTCCTTCAAAGCAAATTCTCTGAGTTCTTTGAGGTCGTCAATTAGTTTAGAAGCGGCTAAGCCTTTTTTCTCAACTTTTTCAATTACTTCATCCAGCTTTTTGTTTGCTGCAGCACTTTTCATAACCTTATTTCTTTTATCACGCCGACATAACGATTGGGCGTTTCGAGTGCAAAGGTAAACAACTTGTGAAATATTCCCACAAAATGATGCAAATCAATGTAAATTTTTCAATCTTTGGGTTGATTGCTTTCTGACCGTTACATTCCGAACGCAAATCGTATTTTTGTAAAAATATTTCGATTGGTTGAACTAATTATAAAAGGAATCGTTACCGGGTTTATTCTGACCATTATGATCGGACCGGTATTTTTTGTTTTACTTGAAACAAGTATCCGAAAAGGAGTTCGTGCTGCGATTGCCTTTGATTTAGGAGTTCTGCTCAGTGATGTTTTTTACATTTTAATAGCTTACGTTTTTTACTCAGAAGTTTCTGCAATTTTGAGTGGTGAGAAACAGGACGTCATGAAGCTGGCAGGCGGCATTTTGTTCATAATTTATGGAGCTACGACCTTCTTTAAAAAACCGAAAGAAGTGAAGGTAAATGAAGAAGGAAATACCCTGCAAAGTCCAAAAGACTTTATTCTGCTTGGCTTGAAAGGATTCTTGCTCAACTTTGCGAACCCATTGGTTATTTTCTACTGGTTCAGTGTTATTACACTTGGTGCTAAAAATGAACCACACGAGGAGCATCGTTTTTACATACTATATTTCTTGTTGACAATCTTAATCACCTTCTTTTCATTTGATTTACTTAAAATTCTTGGAGCCAAATTATTACGACCATTAATTACAGAGAAGATACTGATTGCATTGAACCATTTTATAGGAATTATTTTCGCCATGTTTGGTGTTTTTTTGGCAATACAAGGTGCATTGGTCCTTATGTAACATGAAAAAGATCCTGTATTATAGTGTTTAAATATCTCAAATGAAGAAGCTTGCTTTAATTCTCATCCTTATTTCGCCTTTAGCATTGATTTCTCAAATCGTACTTAAGGAAAATCTTTCTCCCAAGGAATCTATATTTTGGGATTTTAATAAGTCACAACTTCAAGCTATAGGATCCTATTACACAGATGCAATCGAAACAACGAAAGAAAAACATGGTAAATGGCTCTACTATGATAGATTCGGTGTTTTAGAGGAAGAACGAAACTATTACAAAGACATGCTGCATGGAAAAGTAGTCATGTATTATCCCAATAAAAAATTAAAGCAGGAAGGGTACTTTGTTTTAGGTAGGCAAGATAGTGTTTACAGAGAATGGAATGAAAACGGAAAACTGGCGTTACAAGGATCGTATAAAATGAACGAACCATCTGGAAAATGGACTTACTTCTACTTGGATGGTCGTGAAAAATCAATTGAGGAAATAAAAGGCGGGGAAAACAGAGTTGTTGCTTTTTGGTTGCCAGATTCCCTGCACACTCAAACAATCATTGATGGTACCGGTGAAATGTCAACATTCCATACCACAGGTACAGTGAAGGAATGGTACAATTTTAAAAATGGATTAAAGGATGGGCCTTTTGAAGAAATAAGTCCTTATGGTTACATTACGTTGAAGGGATTTTTTAAAGCAGGAGAAAAAGACAGCACCTGGACATATGCATACTACACTGGTGATACAGAAAAAATCAGCAATTACCGAAATGGAAAACTGAACGGAGAATACAATTATTTCTATGATAAAGGCCAGCTTAATGTTAAAGGCTTTTATGAAGAGGGTAAAAAAGTTGGAAAGTGGACTTGGTATACCAACAAAGGTACTAAAGACATGGAGGGTGC
>CAISOQ010000322.1 GCA_903887095.1 uncultured Flavobacteriia bacterium | reverse complement strand
CTGCAGCACTGAAGGCAAAAGACATGGGAGTTGCTGCACCAGATTTTGCATTTAACCTTCCTGCTTTTTTAATCACATGGGTGGTTACATCAATTCTAATAAAAGGAATTAAAGAAGCGGCTAAAACAAATAATTTGATTGTTATTTTGAAGGTAGCAGTCGTACTATTTGTAATCTTCGTTGGTTTCTTTTTTATTGATACAAATAATTATGCCCCTTTCATTCCTGAAAGAGTAATCGATGCTAAAGGAGTTGGTCACTATGGATGGAGCGGTGTAGTTACTGGAGCGACAATTGTATTTTTTGCCTACATTGGTTTTGATGCCGTTTCAACCCAAGCCGGTGAAGCGATTAATCCAAAAAAAGATGTTCCTTTTGCGATAATTATGTCTCTTGTCATTTGCACAGTGCTTTATATTGTTGTGTCCTTGATCTTAACAGGGATGGTAAAATACGATGAGCTTGACATGAAGGCACCTGTAGCATCTGCTTTTGAAGGTATTGGTATGCCTTGGGCAACAGTCTTAATTACAGTTGCGGCAGTGGCTGGATTAACATCTGTGATGTTAGTAATGATGTTAGGTCAGACAAGAATATTTCTTGGAATGGCAAAAGATGGATTACTTCCGTTTGGGATGTTTGGAAAGATTCACGAAAAGTTTAAAACACCATACCGAAGTACTTTGCTTGTTGGATTAATTGTTTCAATAGTTTCAGCTTTAACACCAATCGATAAAGTATCAGAGATGTGTTCAATGGGTACGCTTTTGGCATTCTCTATGATTTCTATTGCTGTACTCATTTTGCGCATAAAACAACCGCATTTGGACAGGCCATTTAAAACGCCAGCTATCTATGTGGTTGGACCTCTGGGTGCGGCATTCAATATTGGTTTAATGTATTTTGTACGACCAGAAACGTGGGTGGCATTTATTATTTGGTCTACCCTGGGTGTAATTGTCTATTTCCTTTATTCACGCCGCAATAGTCACCTAAATCAATATGATTTCGAACAATCATTGAAGGGGCATGATGCGATTGTGAATGCATCAGAAGAAGCATCGGAAGAATAATTTCACAGAAATTTAAGAACCAATGGAGAACGGCAAGTTGATTAAGTCACTTGGTCTGCTGGACGCTACTTTGCTTGTGGCAGGATCGATGATTGGTTCTGGAATTTTTATTGTCGCAGCTCCAATGATGCGCGATATTGGTGCCTCAGGTTGGATGATTGTTCTTTGGGTTTTAACAGGATTAATTACCATTTTCGCAGCTCTTAGTTACGGAGAATTAGCAGGTATGATGCCGAATGCAGGCGGGCAATATGTTTATATTCAGCGTGCTTACGGCAAAATGATGTCATTTTTATATGGCTGGACTGTTTTTACGGTTATTCAAACGGGAGTGATAGCGGCAGTGGCAGTTGCATTTGCAAAATATGCAGGTGTTTTTTTTCCTGAATTAAATCAATTGATACTTGAAACATCTTACATTTCCATTTCATACGGGCAGTTAGTAGCTATTGGAAGTATCATTGTGCTGACTTTTCTGAACTCAAGAGGAGTTCAAAATGGCAAAGTACTTCAAATGATTTTCACCTCAGCAAAGTTGTTTGCTCTTTTTGCCTTAATTATTTTAGGATTAGCGATTGGTTTAAAAACGGATGTTTTCTCGCAAAATTTTGAGCACATGTGGGATGCATACAAAACTGTGAAATTACCAAGTGGTGAATGGGATATTATTCCTCTATCTGGCTTCGCTTTAATGGGTGCGTTGGGTGCAACAATAATTAATTCACTTTTTTCTTCTGATGCTTGGAACAATGTGACCTTTATTGCGGGTGAAATAAAAGATCCCAAAAAGAATATTCCGAAAAGTTTGTTTTTTGGAACAACCATCGTGACAGTGATATATATTTTAGCCAATTTGGCCTACTTAGCTTTGCTTCCGAAGGGAGTTAGCGCAGATTCGACGGATGCATTGGGACAAGGAATAATGTTTGCAACCGATGACAGAGTAGGAGCAGGTGCTGCCTCTATAATTTTTGGTGGCGCAGGAATTATCATTATGGCTGCCCTTATTATGGTGTCAACTTTTGGATGTAATAATGGCCTAATCTTGGCAGGATCTCGCCTGTTTTATGCAATGTCAACAGATGGTTTGTTTTTTAAAAAAGCAAAAAAATTGAATCGATTCAATGTCCCAAGCAGTGCAATGTGGATTCAAGGTATTTGGGCTAGTTTATTGTGCTTGTCTGGGAAATATGGTGATTTATTGGTGTATAGTACTTTTGCTAGTTTATTGTTTTACATTTTGACGATTTTCGGCATTTTCATTCTGCGAAAAAAAGAGCCCGATACAGAAAGACCTTACAAAGCTTTCGGATACCCGTACATTCCTGCCCTTTACATTTTGGTGACATTGGCAATCTGCGTTGATTTATTAGTTTATGATTTGCGCAATGCTGGAATGGGTTTGCTAATTGTGTTACTTGGGATTCCAATCTATTTCCTCGCGACGCGTCATGAGCCAAAATGATCCCTTATTTGTTTCTCAAAGCAATCGAAAAGGAGTTTATTACTTCCTTTTGATAGCACTCGTCATTGTTTTCTTACCTAGGGTTATAATGTTTTTTTCCCATGAGGAGAGTTTTGAAATTTCTTCTTCGGAGATAGCTGTATTAAAGAAAAAACAAGAGTGGAAACAAAAAACATATTACCATAAATCGTATCGATCCAAAAAGAAACAATATCGATCACCAGCGGCTAAATTTGACCCCAATTTATATCAGATAAAAGATTGGATGAAATTAGGACTGACAGAAAAACAGTCTGCTGTTGTAGTTAAATTTTGCGCAAGAGGAATTTATTCGAATGATCAACTGAAAAAGATATTTGTCATTCCAGAAGAACTGTATTCCAAAATCAAGGATTCAACATTCTATCCATTGGGAAAAGAAAATAAATTTGACCAAATTGTCCCAAGGGAAATTATCAGAAAAAAAGTGCTTGTGGAATTAAATGGAGCTTCCCAAGAAGATTTGGAGCAAATCCCAGGTATTGGAACGTTCTATGCTAAAAACATTCTAAAATATAGTGATCGATGGGGAGGGTTTAAGAGCAAAGAACAGTTGCTTGAAGTTTGGAAAATGGATGCTACGAAATACGAAGAGATTGAATCATTTGTTGAGGTAAATAAAACGTTAATTAGGAAAATTAATATCAATGAGGCGACTGCCGAAGAGTTTAAGCAACATCCTTACCTTAACTGGAATATCGCAAATTCATTGGTGAAAATTAGAAACAAGAAAATTAGATTTAATGCCGTTGAAGAAATCAAAGAATCGGTATTAATGGATGAAGAGCTATATGATAGAATAAAACACTATTTAACTTTGTAATATGACAATAGAAGAAAGATTAAAAACAGTAAT
>CAISOQ010000321.1 GCA_903887095.1 uncultured Flavobacteriia bacterium | reverse complement strand
CAATAGGCCTCCAAAATTGAAGATTTTCCTTTGCGAATACTTTTAATTTCCGTACCAGCTAACTGAATTCCGGCAGTAAAAGTATCCATGAGGTGGTACTCGAAGCGCGCGCGTTTGTTGCGTATATTTAATTCCTTGTCAGCCATGTTGAAGTGTGCAAAAATACATTTTTTAAAACAATACGAATTACTAAAGAAATACTGTTCATAAGATGATATATAACAGGCTTTTCGTCACAATCAATATCCTTAATTTTAGAGAAGTGAAAATCTCTTCCAAATATATCGAGCAAGCTGTCGAACAACTATCCTCGCTTCCGGGTATTGGAAAAAGAACTGCATTGCGTTTAGTACTGCAATTACTCAATAGAACAGATGCAGAAATTGAACAGTTTGCTGGCTCATTCCTGGAAATGAAACAACACGTAAAAAAGTGCAACTCTTGCGGAAATGTCAGTGACACTGAAATATGTTCAATTTGCTCAAACGAAAAACGCGATCATACTGTAATTTGTGTTGTTGAAGACATACGTGATATTTTAGCCATTGAATCAACGGAAACCTACAAAGGAATTTATCATGTGCTTGGCGGAATCATCTCACCTATGGATGGAATTGGTCCTTCCGACTTAAATATATCAAGCCTAATTGAAAAAGCAGACTCAGGTCATGTGAATGAAATTATTTTTGCCTTGAGTCCAACAATGGAAGGCGATACAACAAATTTTTATCTTTATAAAAAACTGGCAGACAAGCAAGTACTGATCACCACCCTTTCCAGAGGAGTTGCTGTAGGAACAGAGCTTCAATATGCGGATGAAGTTACGTTGAGTCGATCATTGCTGCAACGCCAACCATTTAAATTGTAAAATTATGCTCAAAGAATTTAGAACTTTTATCATGCGCGGCAATGTTATTGACCTTGCTGTTGCGGTTATTATTGGTGGTGCTTTCAGCGGAATTGTTGGCTCATTGATCAATGACGTTATTACACCATTGTTACTAAAACCTTCAATGGAGGCTTTGCATGTCGATAAGTTGGAAAATCTTGCTTGGAAAGGTGTGCTTTACGGCAAATTTTTAAGCTCTGTTATCAACTTCTTGGTAACCGCCTTCATTATCTTTCTAATGGTAAAAACCATGAACAAAGCCGTTAAGAAGAAAAAAGATGACGACGAAAAAGTACCTCTATTAACGAAAGATCAAGAATTATTAACTGAGATTAAGGACTTACTTTCTAAAAAAGAATAATTTTTGTTATTCTTTTTTAAGTTCTTCAAAAGTATATTTTTTGGCATATGTATTAATTTCGCCTGAATGGACTTCATGGTATCCGTTCGATAATTCAAGATTGGTTTGAATCATGCACTTCGCTACATTTAAGGATTTGACCGGTTTATATTTATCGATCAATCCTGATTTTCCGAGCAGATTTCCAATTTGAATCGAAATTTTCTCTCCAGCTCTTTTTTCTTGTCTTAATCCATCAAGAACGGAAGGTTTTATAATCACAAGTTTATCAAATCCCAGTTGCTTTGCATTCTCATCCAACTGCGCTTTCATTCTGGAATAGAAAAAAGGTGATTTTAACGACACACCTAAGGCAGATATCAAAACACAGTTTTTCACACCCAAATCTCTTGCCAATTTCATGATTTTTGTTGGTATGGTAACATCAATTTTCAATTGTTCTTCTTTTGATCCCGCTTTTTTCAAGGTTGTACCGAAAGCCACAAACAAAACATCAGGTATGTGATGGATGGGTAATTCTTTCAGGGTATTGTAATCGACACAATGATTTACCACTTTCACTTCACGCAATTCGAGCTCCCTTCTTGTCAACAAATCAATCTGTTCAAAACGATTATCTGCCTCCAAAAGCTGCAATAATTCATTACCAACTAAACCCGTCGCTCCTAAAATCAGTGCCTTCATGTCTTTTTTTTCTAAAAATACGTCTCAAATTTCGTTTGGCTAAAAAAAAAGTTCTATTTTCGGCTGAAATATGTTTTACTTCAACTTAAATACCGCTATTTCATTTCTATGACTAGTATTTTCGTGGCCAAATTGGATTTCGGCATCACAAGTGAACAACTCAAGGAAGCATTTCAGCAATATGGAACAGTTTTAAAGGCAACTGTTGCGACAGATCGTGAAACAGGAAAATCACGTGGCTTTGGGTTTGTGGAGATGGCCGATAAAAACGAAGCGCAAGCTGCAATAAAAGGATTGGACGGCTCATTAATGAATGGTCGACCGATTGCTGTTAAGGAAGCTGAACAACGTCCAGACAACCGTCCAGCTAGAGACAACAATTCAGGGAGACCCGATTTTAACCGAAACAGAGACAATAATTCTTTTCAACGACCAAGTTCACCTGCACGTGACAATACAAATGAAAATCGCAGACCGGACAATGATGGAGAGAAATTCACCCCTCCTTTAATCGAACCATTGAAGGGAGAACCTCGCAAGAAGGAAAATCCGAAAGAAAAAAAGAAAGATTGGGATACCGAAGGGAAAGCGAAAAAACCCAAAATGAACGCTTACAAAAAAAGTGGAAAGGGTAATCGCTTCTTTGATGATGACGATGATCTAGATGATTTGGACAATGCAAGCTTTTTCAATTTCGCTGATGAAGATGTTGAAGAAAATGATGATTAATTAATGATTATAGTTAATCAACCTGCTCCAATTGTTTAAAAACAGCTGATAATCCTTCAATCAAGTCTGTTGCCAACAGTGAATAATTCGACTTTTCTCGAATAAGTAAATCACCTGACAAACCATGTATATATACACCCAAAAGTGTTGATTCTTCTGGGGTATAGCCTTGTGCTATCAAAGCAGTGATGATTCCTGTGAGCACATCTCCCATTCCCGCTTTTGCCATCCCGGCATTCCCTGTTGAATTGACATAAACAATTCCGTCTGGTAGTGCAATTTTTGTAGCATATCCTTTACAAATAACAGTGCAACCCAGCAATCGAGAGAAATCAGTTAATTTTTGAATACACTCCTCATCTGAAGAAAATTCCCCTACTAGCCTCTTCAACTCTCTCTCATGAGGAGTTAATACACTTCTTTCAGGGACAAGTTTTAGCCAATCGGAATTCGTTGCGAGTATATTGAGTGCATCTGCATCCAATACCATAGGTTTCGCGCAAGTAATCAGGAGATCTTTCAGCATTTGAGCAGTTAGTGAATCTCGCCCAAGTCCGGGCCCAATACCAATGACTTGGTAATTTTCAAACTGATTAATTTTTGTCGAAAAATCTGTGTGCTGATCCACATCAATCATTGCTTCGGGAGCCGCAATTTGCATTGGAATTTCACCAATTGCAGGAATATGAACTGTCAACAAGCCAACGCCAGATCTTAAACAGGCTCTAGAAGAAAGAATTGCTGCGCCGATTTTACCTTTGCTTCCGCAGATGAGTAACGCATGACCATGATCCCACTTTGTAGCATTCTCATTCCTCTTTCTAAAAATAGAATGCACGAAAGCTTCGTCAATCAACTTCATTTTTTAGTTGATGCACAAACAAAATTTGTTTTTGGAACAGCTGTCTTTGATATTGCGCCGAAGCCACCTGCCACTTCTTTAAAGTTTTCTATTCCGCGCGCTTTTAAAACACTCGATGCAATCATACTTCTGTATCCACCTGCGCAGTGTATAATGAATGGTTTATCTTTAGGAAATGAAGCCATTTCTTCATTAATAAAGTCTAAAGGAATATTGATTGCACCCTCAACATGTTCTGCTTCAAATTCACCTGGCTTACGGACATCAAAAACAATTGTGTCAGTAGTTAATTCACCTTCAAATGTATCCGCTGAAATCCGATTTACCGTGTCAATTTCTTTTCCTTCTTTCAACCATGCTTCAAATCCGCCTTGGAGATAACCAAGTACATGATCATAACCTACTCTTGCCAAACGTTTTAAGACTTCACCTTCATTACCTTCCTCAGTAATCAGTAGCAATGACTGCGCTACATCTGGTAACATTGCACCTACCCAGGGAGCAAACTGCCCATCCACTCCAATATTTATACTATTTGGAATAAATCCTTCAGAAAAAATCTGTGCATTTCGCGTATCCAAAACAACGGCACCTGTTTCATTTGCTGCTGCTTCAAAAGCTACTACAGAAAGTGGATTCATTCCTCTTGCCAAAACCTTCTCAATATTTTCATAGCCTGACTTGTTCATTTGAACATTCATTCCAAAATATCCTGGAGGAGGCAATAATCCGTCCGTTACTTCTTTTATGAATTCCTGTTCTGTCATATCAGCTCTCAGCGCATAGTTCAATTTCTTTTGATCGCCAATCGTACTTACCGTTTCTTTACTCATGTTTTTACCACAAGAACTTCCAGCTCCATGCGCAGGATAAACAGTCACTTCATCTGCGAGTGTCATTAATTTTGATCGCAAAGAATGATAAAGTTTACCTGCCAATTGCTCTTGTGTCATGCTGGCCGCCTTTTGCGCCAAATCTGGGCGACCTACATCACCAATAAACAACGTATCACCAGTAAATACTGCATTGTCTTTTCCTTTTTCATCAATTAACAAAAAGCATGTGCTTTCCATCGTGTGACCCGGTGTGTGGAGTACTTTAAATGTAATGTCGCCAACTTCAAATACTTCCCCATCTTTCGCAATATGAGATTGAAATGCAGTTTGCGCACCAGGACCATACACAATGGTTGCTCCCGTTGCCTTTGCAAGATCAACGTGACCGCTCACAAAATCAGCATGAAAATGAGTTTCAAAAATATACTTGATATTTACCTTGTCTTTCTTTGCTCTTTGAATATATGGATCAATCTCTCTTAACGGATCGATGATTACAGCCTCATTATTTGAAGTAATGTAGTATGCTCCTTGAGCAAGACAACCCGTATAAATTTGTTCAATTTTCATTTGTTCGATTTATGTTGCAAATATCTGTCATTTTTCAGATAAAAAAACTGACAGAAGTCATTGAATTGATAACAATTCCTTGATAATTATAAAAATACTAAACAGGAGTACAAACCAACCAAATAGTGATTTCAATCGATCAGCACTGAATTTATTCACAAGAGAAAAACCAACCACAATTCCTACAATAGTAGCTAGCGAAAATGAAATCAAAAGCATCCAATCCAATTGAACATCTGCTTGAAGGTCACCAGTAAATCCAATTAATGATTTAGCGGCAATAATAAATAGAGACGTCCCGACAGCTGTTTTCATTTCGATACCACAAAATACAACCAGTGCTGGGATGATTAAAAACCCACCTCCGGCACCAACTAAACCAGTGAGAAGTCCAACGACAACACCTTCTATCAGGACAACTTTTACACTGATTGAATTATTTGTCTGCGCCTCTTGCGCAGCGCCACCAACTTTCTTTTTACGGATCATTGATATTGCCGCAATAAACATTATCACTGCAAACAAGAGCATAAGCAACAAAGCTTTCGTTACATGAAACTGGCCCAATTGAAATAATTTATCTGGAATCGCTGGGAGCAAAAAAGCACGTGTTAAGTATACAGTAATAATGGACGGCAAACCAAAAATGATTGCAATCCTAGTATCCACAAGTCCTTTTGTTGCGTATTGAACACCACCAATTAAAGCTGCTAAACCAACTATAAAAAGTGAAT
>CAISOQ010000320.1 GCA_903887095.1 uncultured Flavobacteriia bacterium | reverse complement strand
TAGGAGCAATTCACGCATTTCATTCAGAATAAGTGCTGTAGCTCCCCATACCTTTTTGCTTTCTAGATCAAAATAGGGCACCTCTTTCATGAATGTTCCATTCGTTAATGGGATTTCCATGGTCGAAATAACATGTTCTCCAAGTAAATCCAATAATTGAAAAGTGACAATCTCTGCTACTTCTCTTTCATTAGGTATTAACTCATCTATTTCGTCGTGAAAAAATAAAAAAGGACGAACGATGAAAGAGCTTACTGGTATAAAAACAGAAGTTAATTCACCAAGCAACTTGCCTTTTTCGACAGGAATGCCAATTTCTTCATAGCATTCGCGGCGTGCTGTTTCCTCTAGGTCAATATCCTCAGGATCTCTCTTTCCGCCTGGGAAACTCATTTGTCCACTGTGTTTTCCTTCGTATTCTGTGCGCTGAATGAGAAGGCAATGTGGAATGTCATTTTTTTCGAAAAGTACGATAGCCACTGCAGATTCACGAATAGAAGCCTCAGCATCCCAATTTATTTTTTTTCGATCGATTGGTGACATTGCCGCATGCGCAGATTCCCCCGGTAACCCCTTTGAAATTTCAGTTTTTAATTGATCAACAAATATTTTTACACTCATAGATAAACGGAGCGAAGAATCTTTAAAAAATCGTCATGTAAATAGGCGAGGGGTTCTCCATTTCCAAAAAATTGAAAAACAAACTTTCCTTTCTTTGTATCGATGGCTCCGATTTCATATATCTGAACAGGATCAGCTAAATCAGAATTAACTTTTATTGTTTGATAACAAAGCGGTAAACCACTTTTCGTTTTATTCTGTTTACGAATGGAGGTAGCGTAATTGGATAAACTTTTTTCCCTCGAATAGATGTAATGATCCATTAAAACGGTAAGATCAGAGCTTACTTCATAGTTGCCTTTGCGTATAGAAATGATGTCATTTGGTGTAAAGAGCTCGACAGAAAAATAGATATTCATTGAAGGAATACTGTAAACCTTTGAATTGTTTTTCATCACAAATTGACCACTGTAATTAGATTCCTCAAAAAAATCTGACAATTTGAAATGAATTTCATGAAAAGTCTCCGTTTGCAGATTGACTAAGTTATAGCCGTTTTTGACGAAAGAATGCTTTGCTTTTCCATCAGAAGGTTTAACACAACCACCTAAAATAAAAAGGGCAAAAATGGATGCTAATTTTAACGTACGAATCATTGTTTAAAAGTAGGCAAATGAATTTAGAAGTTCAAATGAGAAGAAAGTTCAGGTCTCGATACACCTCCTGCGTCGGCACTCGACCTGCTTTTGTATTAAGGTAGCTGACCGAGTGGCCGCTTCAGCGGTTGTATCGAGGGCATGCGTTCAATGCGTTCAATGGTTCAATGCGTTCAAGAGGTTCAAAAGTTGAAGAGATGAAATCAAAAATTTTACCACAAGGGCGCAAGGTTAATTTTGATTCTCAAGATGTTGAAGGCACAAATTCAGAAAAAGCCGAGGGCTTTTGGAGCTAATAATGCATGATTTTGATAATGTAAAAGAACCTTCTTTGTGTCTTAATAAAGGGGTTTTAATTTTCAATAAACTAGTGTCTTTGTGGTGAAAAGCAGTTCAATGAGTTCAATGAGTTCAAGAGTTCCAAAGAACGTTGAAGTCTTTTGTCTTGAAAGTTCAAAAGTTCAATTTTCAAATGCAATTCCTATCTTTGCTTCACTTTTTATTTAAAACAACATAGCATGCAACTGTGGAATACATTAAATAAGGAGGAGTTGGAAGCCAAATGGCGTGCAAGTGGTTACAAGTTTGTAACGATCTCCTTCTATCAATACGCACACATTCCCAATCCTCGATTATTCAGAGATCATTTATTTCAAATGTGGTCAGCCATTGATGTGGTTGGAAGGACGTATGTCGCAAAAGAAGGTATCAACGCACAAATAGCAGTACCGCTTCATTCTTTGGATCGCTTCAGGGATGAATTGAATCAAATCGAGTTCTTAAATAGCATTCGTTTGAATATTGCTGTGGATGATGCTGAGGCTGAATTTTCGTTTTTAAAGTTAAAAATCAAGGTGAGAGACAAAATTCTTGCGGACGGTTTGAGCGATGAAACGTTTGATGTGACCAACAAAGGAAAACACCTCAATGCTGAGGAATTCAATCAGTTGACAGATGACCCAAATACGATTCTTATCGATTTTAGAAATCATTATGAGTCTGAAGTGGGCCATTTTAAAGGGGCTATTTTGCCAGATGTAGATACCTTCCGTGAGTCATTGCCTTTTATTGAGGAAGAATATTTAAAAGGAAACGAAGATAAAAACCTGGTAATGTATTGCACCGGAGGCATTCGATGTGAAAAGGCTTCCGCTTGGTTTCGTCACAGAGGATTTAAAAATGTCCACCAATTAGAAGGCGGTATTATAAAATATGCCAATGATTGCCGCGAAAATGGGTTGGAGAATAAATTCATAGGTAAGAATTTCGTGTTCGATGAACGTCGTGGAGAACGTATTTCTGACGACATTATTTCGGTTTGTCACCAATGTGGTAATCCTGCTGATACGCATACGAATTGTGCAAATGATGCTTGCCACTTGTTGTTCATTCAATGTGATGATTGCAAATCGAACATGGGAAATTGCTGTTCGGATGACTGTCATCATACAATTCATTTGTCGGAAGAGGAGCAGAAGGAGTTGCGCAAATGAAAAAACATGAGCAACAAAATTTTCAAAAAAGGTCGATCAGAAAAGTTGCCATTCAAAGCGAATAACGAAAAACCATTATCTTTAGTCACACCAATTATTGAAACGAAGGCGTGATTAATTTCATCAACTGGAACGTTAGTTCCGAACTTATAGAAGGATACAGAACTCCCAATCTTTACGGATTACTTTTCGTGAGCGGAATGATCCTTGGATATTTCGTAGTGCGAAAAATGTTCCGCAAGGAAGGCATTGACGATAACGTGCTGGATAAACTTGTCTTTTACATGGTACTTTCAACGATTGTTGGGGCTCGTTTGGGACATGTCTTTTTCTATGGGCCTTATTGGGACATTGTTTCTCCTGAAGGCATGGTATTGGAAAGAGGTTATTTT
>CAISOQ010000319.1 GCA_903887095.1 uncultured Flavobacteriia bacterium | reverse complement strand
GTCCGGATACATTGGCATCATAAAATACTCCCTCACGCATGACATTCGTATTCGTGAAGGTGATGAAGCTGTTGTTTTTTAAATTCTGATCCAATACCAATACGTTGTAGTTGCTTAAAGGGGATACGACAATCGATCTTTCAGCTCCTGTCGAGTCATTGATTGCCGTACCAGATTGTTCAGCTGTAAGCCCATTAAATAGGCCGATACCGAGCCCAGTTTTTGTTCTACCTGAAATTTTAGTGGCGTTATAGAGTTGCGATGAGGCTGGAACAGCACCCAGACTTTCACCCTGCATGAGATTTGTTTTAAGCACTTCAGTTGGCGATTGGATGCCTATTCGCCGGGAATAAAATAAACCCGATTTATTGAACAATTCAGTGCCTTCTGTAAAGAATTGCCTGTTCTCATTGAATTGAATTTCAAATGGACTAATATTTAATACGTTATTGTCGAAAACAACTTGTCTAAAGTCAGGAACCAGTGTCATGTCGAGTGTAAACGCTTCATTAAGACCAAGTTTGATATCCATACCACCGTTGAAAGAGCCAGACCAAGCCTTCGGATGATTTTGATCGGCGCCATGATCGGCATAACCTGAGACATATGGAATCATAGCAAGTCTAAGAGGTGGTTCTATGCCTTTTAAATTGGTAAGTGTTCCAAATTGTGCCGGCCAATTGTCGAAGTCCGGTTTCACAGGGCTCCATACAGCTTCTTCACGGTTGCGACTGATGTAGCGAAAGAAATTAATCCCCCAATCTTGAACATCTTTTTTAGGAAAACGAATGGCAGAGTATGGAATGCGCATCTCTAACTGCCAACCTTTCTCATTCTGCACAACAGCGCTGTTCCAGACCATGTTTAATTCAGGGGTTTCTGTTTCCGCAAATTGCTTTGAATCATATTGAACCCCCATACTGCTGACTCCGAAAGCAAAAGCATTTAAATCGTCATTGTATGTGTCGAAATAAACCTGGAAATTATCAACATTGGCATTGAAGTCATCCCGTTGTGAAAGTACTCTTGATACATGTTCTGGATCATCAAAGCAAATCGCCCCTATGTAGATGGCTTGATCATCATAGAGTACCCTGACTTCTGTTTTTTGGCTTGATTGATTGCCAGGATTTGGCTTGAATTGGGTGAAGTCTGCAGCTATATTGGCACCATTCCATTGAGCTTCTTTCATTTCTCCATCCAACGTTATTTTTTCTTTAATTGGATGTGCCTCAATCGATTTTTGAGCAATCAACTGGAGTGAGAATAAAACGCTAAGATTAAGCAGCAAAAATTTCATCAAAAACAAAGATAATTACTGCTGTAATCTTTGACTCTGAAATTGTATGAGCGGCTTTATTTCATGAAAAAAGTAGTTAAAAAACCAACAGGTGTTCCCTTTCAAATAGATTCCAGATTTCGTCACGATGGCTTGGATGAGCGATTGACGTAAGAAGCATCGCGCGATCAAGTAAGCTCTTGCCAAATAAATTAACAGCGCCATATTCTGTAACAACCCAGTGAACATCCGTGCGTGTAGTGACAACTCCTGATCCTTCCGCTAACGTGTTAACAATTTTAGATTTTCCGTCAGAAGTGGTGGATCGGATCGCTATTATTGGTTTTCCGCCTACTGATGCCGCCGCACCTCTGATGAAATCTGGCTGACCTCCGGCCCCGGAATATATTTTCGAACCAATTGAATCTGCGCAAACCTGTCCGGTTAAATCAATTTCTATTGCACCATTGATGGCAACAACTTTTGGGTTTGAGGCAATAATACTGACTTCATTTGATTTAGAAAATTCCAAAAAAAGAAAAGAGGTATTTCGATCGAGATAATCATAAAGTACGCTGGTGCCAAGGGCAAATGAGCAAACCGTTTTGAATCGTTCATATTTTTTATCTCTATTGGTTATAACGCCATTTTCAATTAGTGGAATAATAGCGTCGGAAATCATTTCTGAATGTATGCCTAAATTTCGATGGCTGTGAAGTGAACCCAATACGGCATTCGGAATAGAGCCAATGCCAGTTTGAATAGTTGATCCATCTTGAATGATTTCTGCAACATTCTCTCCAATCTGTCTTTCGATTTTGTCAGGAAGGGCCTGTATATAATGAGGCAGTGGTTCTGTGTGCTCGATCATGAGATCAATTTCAGAAACATGAATTACTGTATCACCAAATGTGCGGGGCATGTTATTATTTATTTGCGCGATGACATATGTGGCGCATTCAACTGCTGCGCAGGTCACATCTGCTGATAATCCAAGTGAGCAGTAACCATGCTGATCTGGGGGAGAAACCGAAACCAAAGCGATGTCCAGAGGAATAATGTAGTTTCGAAAAAGTGTGGGACAATTACTGAGTGCGACAGGTACATAACTGCCATGGTCGTGCTGAATAGCTTGACGCATATTTTTGCCAACAAAAAAAGGCTTTGGGTTAAAAATACCTCTAAACTTTTCATCTGCAAAAGGAGCTATTCCTTCTGTATGCAGTGAATAAATACTAATGTTATTGTAATTAACGGCGGATGTACAAAATTCGTTAATTAGGTGTTGTGGAGCGGCTGCTACGGAGTGTATAAAAACATTGCTATTGGATTGTAAAATTTCGGAAATTGAATGGATTGACATGGTTTCATTTTTTTTGTGAATTTCAAATAAATTCAGCAAGAAAAAATTGATTTCAAACAATCTTTCTGAATGTCAAATTGATTCTACCTTCTTCGATTTTTTTTGCTTTGGCTAGTGTGTGTTTCCAATTGTGCTGAAGCGAACCGCCCATTATTAGAAGAGATCCATGACTCAGTTGAAATGAAATCTTTTCTTTTGTCAAATTATGTTTTAAATCAAAACGCCTTTCCACACCAAGACTAATTGAAGCAATGACGGGGTCAATTCCAAGCTCTTTTTCATTGTCAGCATGCCAACCATTGCTGTCGTTGCCATCACGGTAGTAATTTGCTAAAACCGAATTGAATGTTACTCCACTTTCAGCTTCGATGCACTGATGAATTTTAGTCAATGTATCAAAATACGTTTTTGGGATCAGACTTTTATTCGAATAACCATAGTTTTCGCCATTCAAAGAATAGAAAGCTTCTAAACGAGGGATGAGGTGGGTTTTGCCAAATAGATGAATGTTTCCTTGTTGCCAGTCTATTTTTTCAATTAACTCCTTGTACAATTCGTCAGCATGATGCTCGTCAAAGAAATGTTTTTGGAAGAGAATCCAACCATCCTTTATTTCGAATAGCTCCATTAAATGTAACCGACAAGGTCATACATCACATAGCCAGATGTCTCTTTGATAAAAGCATCCCATACCTCGAAATTGTCGTAGTTTGGAAGAACGTATTGATCCCATTGGTATTTTCTTTTTGGGCCGCAATAATGGTCTGTTGTAAATTGATCACATTTCATTCCTTCCTTCTCAAAACAGGCCATTGCTCTGCGCATGTGTTTTCCCGAGGTGATAAGCAGAAATTTTTTAAAGTGGGGATAGGATTGGTCCAGGATTTTTTTCGATTCAAGTGCGTTCTCATGAGTATTTCTGGACACCTCCTCAGTAATGATGTCTCCTTCTGGTATGCCCCAGGAGACCAACACCTCCTTCATTTGAGCTGCTTCGTGCAAGCCACGGTCTGTGACATAGCCATTGTCGCCAGAGATCATGATTTTTTTTATTTTTCCCTTGTGGTAAAGTGTCAATGCTTGCCAAATGCGATCTGAAATCCACGAATCGTTTGTGAACGCTCAAAGATCGGTCCCATTTCAAACTGTGCATCTTGTGCGAACCAACCTTGGATTGGAACCTGTAATTCACTTTGGACT
>CAISOQ010000318.1 GCA_903887095.1 uncultured Flavobacteriia bacterium | reverse complement strand
CTTCTTTTTGTTTTCAGGTACACTCTATGATTCAAAATATACTGGGAGCGATAACATTGTGCGCAATACCTCA
Source organism: uncultured Flavobacteriia bacterium (assembly GCA_903887095.1). GTDB lineage: Bacteria > Bacteroidota > Bacteroidia > Flavobacteriales_D > Crocinitomicaceae > M0103. The sequence continues at coordinate 5,820 of CAISOQ010000318.1, read as the reverse complement.
TATAACGGACGATATGTTGCCAATTTCTTAGCTGGTAAAGAATTCAATATTGGAGATAAACAAACAATTGGAATTGGAACAAAAATCACAGGAGCAGGGGGAAGACGATATGGATTAGTTGATATAGCACAAACAGAATCACTTAAAGAAATTATATTTAGAGATTCACTTTACAATGACCTTCAATTCAAAGACTATTTCCGAATGGATTTAAAGATTAGTTGGAGAATGAATGCGAAAAAGGTAACACATGAGTTTGGTTTAGACTTAGTCAATATACTTAATACCAAGAATCTACTTAGTTTAGCATATGCACCATCACTGGACCCTAACGTGGTAGCATCTTCAAATTACCAACCAATATCACAAAAAACGCAACTTGGATTTCTCCCTATTTTCTATTACAAAATAGATTTTAAAATAGACAAAGGAGAATAATTTTACCATACAGGGCAGGTATTGCAGTTATTTGTTGGGCGAATGTAAAATAAAAATCCAACGTTAGTATCGAACTGCATAAATGCAAACTTTTGAGATGCAAATGCATTTGAATCATTTATTCGAGTGCCAACATGTGTTTGCGACATGTATCCCCCACTAAAGTTTGATTGAACAAACACATGCCGAAAGAATTCGAAGCGAATCCCAAAATGACCCGAGAGTGCAAAACCCGAAAACGATCTATATTCTGCATCTTCTTTACCTGCAAAAAGAAGAGTATTATCGGAGACTAAGCCACCGAATCCAACACCTAAATTTGTGGAAAGAACTACCTGTTGATCCCTTCCAGCGGCTAGCCATTGGTCTGTTCGTGTTAGCTCACAACGAATATAATTTAAACCAGAATTGCTGTAGTGAAAAGTATTGTTAGAGAGTGTTACCGGATCGTTTGTGTAGGATCCGCTCCAATAATTGACTGTGTCAACACCAGCATTTAAATTTCCTGACAACAAAACCTGATCTCCATTTTGCATTTCGTATTTCAACTTATCATAACCCAATGAAATGGCAAAATGATTCTTAAAATAATAGCCAAAACGAACATCGTATTGTCCAGTGGTGCACCTCAAAGGATTTAGTTGAATTCCAGGATCCAATGGGTTTGGCAGATCATGCGCAGCCATACCTTTTAATGAGAATTGATAGCCTGGACCTGTTAAATTAAGCGTGCTATTGGAATACCAACTTCTATTGTAACCATAGTATCCAAAGAAAGTCCCTTTAGAGAAGGATACCTTTGGTTTTCTCTTATGTGTTTGGGCCAACTGATAAAACGGCAAAAGAAATGCTATCAGGACAACCGCTAATTTCATCTTATCTTGTAATAATACTTAACCATTCCGCTTGGTCCATTATTTTTTCCAATTTATAATGTACCTTTTTATCTGGTGTGTGCCACTCAACCAAGCCATATCCCTCAGAAAAGTAGTTTATTGCCTCGCCTTGCAACAGGTTCTCTTTTTTTGTAAATGGATTAAAGTTCGTCAAACGTATTTTATCTTTCATAATAATCGAAGGCACCTCTTCTCCTAAAACTTCATGTAAAATTTCAACTCCCTCTACCTTTCGTTTTATTTCCTTTAAAATAAGCGTTGAATCTAAAAACCCTTGAAAACGACTGGCAAACCAAACCTCTTCCGAATTATTCATAGGAATCAATTTGTTTTTAAATAGCTCTGCCTTTGTTTTTTCTTGGTTGCGGTTTACAACCATGTGATCCAATACATCTAGAGAATCAACATTGTAGTTTAATGCCTCTATAATTCTGCCATCTGCTGCATACACCTCAACGATAAGGTGTTGACCTTCTGAATCATTTAGGGTGTATATTCGGTGGAACTGTTCATCCAAACCATGAGCTACATCGCGAAACAAGTATATTTTCGGAATTGTATCTGAAGGATAGAAATACTTAAAATATGGATTGACAGATTGCCCTCCCTTTTCAGTTGAACAAGATGCTAAAAGGAGAACAAGAAGAGAAAAACCTAATAACTTTTTCATTTAAGACATTTTTAGAAATGCAACTTCCTTTTCGGACAAATGTCGGAACATGCCGCGTGGCAGATCTTTTTTTGTCAAACCGGCAAACTGAACACGATCCAATTTTACGACGTCATAACCTAAAGCTTCAAACATTCTTCTAACGATTCTGTTTTTTCCAGAGTGTAATTCTACACCAACTTCACGAGAATTGCCATCTTTTACGAATTCAGCCACATCAAAATTGGTTTTTCCATCTTCTAAGTCAACCCCTTTTAAAAACGTTTCCAAATGCTCTCTTGACACTTGTTTATTGAGTTCGACATGGTAAATTTTCGATGCGCGATGCCGTGGATGTGTTAATTTTTTTGCAATATCTCCATCATTCGTGAACAACAGTAGACCCGTTGTATCCCTGTCCAATCTTCCTACGGGATAGATGCGTTCTTTACAGGCTTTTTTAACAAGAGTCATTACTGTTTTTCGACCATATGGATCATCCATGGTGGTAATGAAGCCTTTAGGTTTATTCAAAAGAACGTATCGTTTTGTCTCAGCATTGATTGTTTCGCCATCATATTGAACAACATCTCCGAGTTTTATTTTATAACCTAACTCAGTAACAATTGTTCCATTAATGGAAATGACTCCTGTCTGTATTAAAACATCCGCTTCTCTTCTTGAACAGACACCTGCATTCGACAAGTACTTATTCAATCTCACCTCATCATCGTTGAAATTTGGAAGAGGATCACCTTTTTTGACCTTTTCTTTAAAGTCTATGTATTTGCGCTTATCTCGAGCGCTGACGGTTTTAAGGCTACTTTCTTTTGCAGGACCACCTAATTTTTTCTTTGGTGGAGCAGCTGATTTTGATTTATTAGCAAACGGCTTAGGAGTGCTACTTCCACCTTTTTTAGTGGGCTTCTTAGAATTGGAGTTTTCTCTGTTTGAAGAGCTTCTTCCAGAATTTTTTGTGTTCATCACGAGCAGAATTTCAGTACAAAGATACAGTAAATACAATCAATTGGTTAAGGATAAAATGCATCTGTTATATGTTCGATCGTTGTTCGATAAGAATTAGTGACTATGGACACAATATCAAACCTAGCATTTTTTGTAATTTGCCTGCTTTGAATATAATTATTTGCTACTTGTATTATTTGTCGTTGCTTGGCTCTTGTGACAGCTCTCCAGGGCTCACCAATCTCAGCTGTTTGTCTGGTTTTGACTTCTATTAGCACCAATACATCTTTGTCTTCGGCAATAATATCGATTTCTCCTTTTTTAAAACGAAAATTTCGATCGAGAATATGGAATCCTTTTTCCGTAAGAAAGCGGTCAGCTATATTTTCGCCAAATTGACCTAGTTCAGTTGTATTCATTATCAAGTAGGAGTTTTACTTGAAGATACAAAAAATAAAGTAGAATGTCGTTGTAAATATTAAACTTTGAAAGCAATTTATTTAGATCTCGCCCATTAATTCAAGGGTTTCCTTTGAGGCGGCCTGTTCTGCAATTTTCTTTGCTGCACCTGATCCCCGGCCATAATTTGTTCCATTGATTGAGGCAACAACTGTATAATTCCAGTTGGCTCCTTTGTTTTCTTCAGATAGAATAATGAAATCCAACTTCAATCGTTTTTTCTGACACCAAATGAATAATTTAGATTTGAAATCGATTTCCTCTTCTAAAATTCTATTGAGGTCCATATACTTTCTGAAGATGTGATTATAGACACAGCTTTTTACTTGTTCAAATCCACCATCCAGGTATATTGCTCCCATAATTGCTTCAAATGCGTTTCCCTCAAGCGTTGAAAGATTGATTGATCTTCCCTTATGGTAACGAATTACATTTCGAAGCTCCATGGATTCAGCTATTTCACCTAAGGTTTTTCTGCTAACTACTTTTGATTTTATCTTCGTTAAATAACCTTCGTCTTCGTTTGGAAATCGATGATAAAGAAACTCAGCGACAACGGCATCTAGCACGGCATCTCCAAGGTATTCTAATCTTTCATTGGATGAATCCGTTTCTGAACTATTGAGGGATCGATGGGTGACTGCTTGAATAAAAAAAGAAAGACTCTTAGGACGATATCCAAATCGTTGAATGATGAAAGCGATCAGTTCGAGTTCATCATCTGATCTTTTCGGTTTGAATAAAGATAATTTCAGAAGTTTATCCGTTAAATTTCTTGACAATAACACTAGTGTTGTGTCCACCAAAACCAAAAGTGTTCGACAGAGCAACATTCACCGTGCGCTTTTGAGCTTTGTTGAATGTAAAATTCAGTCTATTGTCCAATTCAGGATCATCTGTAAAGTGATTAATTGTTGGCGGAACTATGTCGTGCTTAACTGCCATAATACAGGCAATAGCCTCAATTGCTCCAGCCGCTCCTAGCAAGTGTCCTGTCATGGACTTTGTTGAACTAATGTTCAAATTGTATGCATGTTCTCCGAAAACTTGTTGAATTGCTTTCACTTCCGCAACATCCCCAAGGGGCGTTGACGTTCCATGCACATTCACATAATCGATTTCAGATGGATTAATTCCAGCATCTTCTAGCGCTGCAATCATCGTATTCTTTGCACCAAGACCTTCTGGATGCGGAGCAGTCATGTGATAAGCATCACCAGACATTCCGCCACCTATAACCTCAGCGTAAATTTTAGCACCACGTTTAATCGCGTGCTCGTATTCTTCAAGAATTAATGCTCCTCCACCTTCACCAAGAACGAATCCATCACGATCAACATCAAATGGTCTTGATGCTGTTTCTGGTGATTCATTGCGAGTTGAAAGTGCTTTCAAAGCATTAAAGCCTCCCATTCCCATTTGATTAACAGCAGCCTCAGATCCTCCTGTTACAATAGCATCAGCTTTACCAAGTCGAATTAAATTGAACGCGTCAATTATAGCGTTGGTTGATGATGCGCATGCAGAAACAGTGACATAATTTGGGCCACGTAGACCATATTTAATTGAGATATGGCCAGCAGCGATATCAGCAATCATTTTTGGAATGAAGAAAGGATTGAATCGAGGGGTTCCATCACCCTCAAAGAAATTTTGGGCCTCGTCTTGGAATGTTTTCAAACCACCGATACCTGAACCCCAGATAACGCCGATTCTGTCCACATTTGGATTAGACTCCATAATTGCAGAATCCGCCATGGCTTCCGAAGCGGAAACCAGGGCGTACTGCGAAAACTGATCAAGTTTCCTTGCTTCTTTTCTATCGATAAAGTCCTCCGCATTGAAGTTCTTTACCTCGCAAGCAAATTGCGTTTTGAACAAAGATGCATCAAATTGCTGTATTGGTGCAGCACCACTTTTTCCGTTCAGCAATGCTTCCCAGTACTCATTCAGTGAATTCCCAATAGGGGTTAGAGCACCCATTCCAGTAACAACAACTCTTTTTAATTCCATAAAGAAATGCTTTGCTCTAAAATAAGAAACTTTTTAATTAGTTAGCGTTCTCTTCGATGTAAGAAATTGCGTCACCTACTGTTTGAATGTTCTCAGCTTGATCGTCTGGAATTGCGATATTGAATTCTTTTTCGAATTCCATAATCAATTCTACTGTATCCAATGAGTCAGCGCCAAGATCGTTTGTGAAAGACGCTTCGTTCGTCACTTCACTTTCTTCAACACCCAGTTTATCTACAATGATAGATATTACTTTTGATTTGATGTCAGACATTTCTTTTGTTTTAAGGGTTAATCAGGCTGCAAAGAAAAAAACAATGCTTTAAATATCAAAATTATTTAGTGCTTAATTGTTTCAATGCAATTTATTGAGGAGTTAAAAGTATGAAAATAAAGGAT
>CAISOQ010000317.1 GCA_903887095.1 uncultured Flavobacteriia bacterium | reverse complement strand
TTTCTTTTTTGTGGTTCGAGTGGGGTTGGAAAAACAACGACCGCTCGAATTTTAGCAAAAACAATCAATTGCTTTAACAGAAGTGAAACGATAGAGGCTTGCGATACTTGTGATTCGTGCATTTCTTTCAACACAGGAAATTCATTGAATGTCTATGAGTTGGATGCTGCATCGAATAACTCTGTGGATGACATCAGAAGTTTGATTGATCAGGTTCGCATTGCTCCTCAGCTTGGAAATTTCAAAGTGTACATCATTGACGAGGTGCACATGCTCTCAACCGCTGCGTTCAATGCATTTTTAAAAACACTGGAGGAACCACCCAAGCATGCCATTTTCATTCTGGCAACAACCGAAAAGCATAAAATTATCCCAACCATACTTTCTCGCTGTCAAATTTTTGATTTCAGCAGAATTAAAGTGAAAGACATTGCTGACCATCTTGGCACAATTGCAACAAAAGAAGCTATTACTGCTGATCCTGAAGCATTGCATTTGATTGCTCAAAAATCAGATGGCGCCTTGCGTGATGCTTTATCTATTTTTGATCAAATCGTAACTTTTACAGGAAGTAATTTGACCTACAAGAATGTCATTGAAAACTTGAACATTCTTGACTATGATTATTATTTCCGCATTGTAGAATGTGCACAGAAGGAAGACATTCCATCTTCCCTTTTGTTGCTGAACGATATCATTGAAAAAGGTTTTGACCCACACAATTTCCTTGTTGGACTTGCTGATCATTTTAGAAACTTACTCGTTTGTAAAGATGTTCGCACTGCCTCGTTGCTAGAAGTGGGTGAATCAGTTGAACAACAGTTCATCGAGCAAGCAAAACAAATAGATGGTCATACCTTACTGCGATCATTGGCCGTGTTAAGTAAAGCAGATGTCGAGTACAAATCCGCAAAAAACCAGCGACTGCTCGTCGAAATGGCATTGATGCAACTTTGTTCCCTTAAACAGGAGCAAGAAAAAAAAAATGGCTGACGGACCCCGTTGACATTATTCCGTTTCCAACTCAAAATCTAAGAGAGAAGGTGAATCCTTCTCCGAAAAACATTGCACCTCCTGTTCATCAATCCATTACAATTACGCCGCCAGAACCAAAAGTTGCGGCGGTTCCGACCGGACAATTGAATACCAACAATGTCTCCATCAAAAAACTGATGGAGAAAAAAGAAGAAGAGGCTGCAATTCACATCTTAAATGAAAATTTACCGAAAGAATCATATAGCTTCGATCAGGTAAAGATGTTATGGCGACGTTTTGCATTTTCATCAAAAGAAAAGGGACTCGAGACGCTTTACAATGCCATGATCAAAAGAGATCCAATTCCGCAGGAAGAACATGTTTATGTGATGGAAGTGGACAATCAAATACAAATTGAATACATCAATCAGCATTTACAAGAGTTGATTAACTTTTTGAGAAAAGAATTGAAGAATTATTCAGTAGACATTACCTTGCGCCTCAATGAACATCCCGAAGATGAAGTGAAATTCCTAACTGGAAAGGATAAATTTGCAGCGCTTGCGAGAAAAAATCCAAATCTGCACACATTGAAGAACACGTTCAATTTGGATATTGAATTTTAGACTTGGAATTACAATTTAATTCTAAGCTGCACCGTTATATCCGACTTTTTAG
>CAISOQ010000316.1 GCA_903887095.1 uncultured Flavobacteriia bacterium | reverse complement strand
CAATAAAAAATCCAAAAATTAGTTATTTAAAGGAACGGGGGGTGGATTCCTTATAGTACTAATTGGTCTTATCCTAGTCCCAATTTTCTTCAAGGATGAAATCAAAAACATGGTTATCGACGAAGTCAACAATTCGCTCAACGCAAAACTATCGATGGGTGATTTTGACCTGACTTTTATCAGTTCATTTCCAAATATGACAATCGAACTAAACGATACAAAACTTGTAGGCGTCGGAAAATTCAAAGATGTGGAACTCGCTAATATCAAACAATTTGTTGCCAATGTCGGATTTTGGAGTGTTGTATCCGGAGATCAAGTAGAAATTGAAAGAATACATTTGGAAGAACCGCATTTCGATGTTCGGATTCTTGCTGATGGAACGGCAAATTACGATATCGTGAAGCCTGATTCCGTTAAAACACCAGAGCAACAAGAAGAACCTTCGAATTTCAAATTGTCTTTAAAGGAATACAGCATTTCAAAAGCAAATATCAAATATGATGATCAGTCTTCAGATATGTTTGCTGAAATTAAGAATCTTGATCACTTAGGAACTGGAGATTTAACTGCTGATGTCATTGATTTTGAGACGACAACCAGCATGGATGAATTAACATACAACATGGATGGGATTTCCTATCTGACGAAAGTAAAAACAAATGCAATCGTGAATCTACTGATGGAATTCACGGATAAAACTTCCAAATTCACATTGAAAGAAAATGAATTTAAGCTGAACGCTTTGACATTTTCCATTGATGGTTTCTATGAAATGTTGGAAAACCGAGACAACATGGATTTAAAATTGAACGCATCCAAAGCGACTTTTAAGGAGTTTTTATCGTTGATCCCAACCTTTTACCAGTCAGGATATGAAAGCATGGTGACCAAAGGAAACTTGGCTTTAGGAGGTTATGTAAAAGGAATAATGGATGATAAAAATATGCCAGGATGGGATTTCAAACTCAATGTAGACAAAGCATCCATAAAATATCCTGATCTACCAGGTACCATAAGTAATATTATTGTTGCAGCAGGTTCCAAATTTGCTGGCGGCGAAGACATGGACAAGATGACAATTGATGTCGAAAAATTTCATGCTGACTTTGTTGGAAATACAATTGATGCAAATCTGAAAATGCGTAATCCAATGACAGATCCACTTCTTGTCTCCAAAATTGTTGCAAAAATGGATTTGGCGACGTTGAAAAATGTAATTCCAATGGGCGAAGGAGAATCTTATACTGGTAAATTGAATGCAAACGTTGATTTAAATGGTAGAATGAGTTCACTTGACAAGGGAGACTATGAGGCTTTCAAAGCGGAAGGAACTTTGGAGCTCATGAATATGATCTATAAATCGGCCGGACTTAATGATCAAGTGGCAATCAACGATCTACTTTTCCGTTTTTCTCCAAAAAATCTATCCCTTGAAAAATTGAATGCAAAAAGTGGAAAATCAGACTTTGCAATGGCCGGTACAATCGATAATTATATGGGTTATGTTTTCCGCAATGAGCTATTAAAAGGAAACTTCTCGTTTACCAGCAACAATTTGGATCTAGATGAACTCATGAATCTGGTGCCAGCATCGGAAGCTGCGCCCGAAGCAAGCGCTGCAACAGAAGAGACAGCAAGTTCAGAACCAACATTGATACCTGACAATTTAGATTTCGCCTTGAATACTTCAATTGGCAATCTCCGGTACAATGGTATGGACATAAAAAATGTCAAAGGAAATGTTCGTCTAAAAGAAGAAGTTGCCTCATTGGATGACTTAACCATGAATACCATGGGCGGAACAATCGGATTAAAAGGAAGTTACAGCACGAAAGATCACTCTAAACCAAAAGTTGATTTTGCCTACACACTCAAAGATATTGATGTCAAACAATTGGCAGACAACTTTGTGACGATTGAAAAATTAGCTCCAATCGCTAAATATGCCAAGGGAAAGATCAGTTCCAATTTTGAAATGAAATCAGATCTTACAGCCAACCTTGAACCAGTCATGGCATCCTTAAGTGGACTGGGCGATCTTACTACCAGTACGTTGACAATCTCAGGATTTAAACCAATGGAGAAAATGAGTGAAGCGTTGAACATTTCTAAATTATCATCGCAAACGCTCAAAGACATTCGTGCCAAATTCCAATTTTCAGATGGAAAAGTAACAGTGAAGCCGTTCGATGTCCAAATGGGAAAAATTAAAACCAACATAGCCGGTTTCACAACATTCGATCAAAAAATCAACTATGATTTAAAGATGATGATTCCGAAGGAAGAAATTCCAGCAGCGATGATCAAAGCAGTTGAACAAGCCATCTCAAAACTGAATTCGCTGACGCCAAACTTGGATATGAAATCAATTCCTGCTGTTATACCAGTTAAAGTTGGCATGGGCGGAACAGTAACAGATCCTAAAGTCACCAACAACTTCAAAGAAGCACTTCTAGAGGCTACTGGAAATCTGAAAGACCAACTCATTGACAACTTAAAGGAAACAGTAAAAGATACGGTTACAGCCATTGTCAAAGACAAAGTCAATGAAGTGAAGGAAGATTTGAATGCGAAAAAACAAGAGATTTTAGATGATGCTCAAAAACAAGCAGACAAAGTGAAGGCAGAAGCGAAAAAAGCAGCCGATGTCGTTCGAGCTGAAGGAAAAAAACAGGCTGACGCGCTTATGCAGCAAGCCGGATCCAACCCTTTAAAGCAAAAAGCAGCGCAGATTTCAGGTGATAAATTGAAAAAAGAGGCTGAAGAAAAAGCCCAAAAAATTGAAAAAGAAGGCAATCAAAAAGCCGATCAAATAATGGCTACGGCAAGACAGAAAGCTGACCAAATCAAATAACGAATTAAAATCCCACAACGAGTGGGATTTTTTTTTGAAAAACATTCTCTAAATAGAGAATTAATTGAATTTGCTTATCTTTGAACAACTGATAAAAAATCATATGACATTGTTCACTCAGACCCTTCTACTTTTAAAGCGTTTGAGCATTCCGTTTCTTTTTTTATCGTTGACAAGAGCACTCTTCTACTTCTATAATCTAGATCACTTTACAAATGCTGGAATTTTAGATTTCATTTACGGATGCTGGTTTGATGCTATCACAATTGCTTTATTTTTCTCACCGTTCATAGTGCTGCATATTTTACCAATAAACGGAAGTAAAGGCCATAAAATTCAAGAGTTAGTCTTGAAAATAGTGTTTCACTTAACAAACACTCTTCTTGTTGCACTCAATTTGATGGATTTTGAATATTTCAAATACACCAGTAAACGTTCAACCGCAGATCTATTTGCCATTTTAGGTGCTGGAGATGATTTTGCTCAACTTGTGACAACCTTCATCGCTAATTTCTGGATACTAATTATTCTACTCATAGCATTTGTATTTGCAGGAGAATGGATCTACAAAAGAGTATCTAAAAACACATTTACACCTCACAAATGGCAAAATATTAGTTTCAATTTTTTAATTATCCTCCCCTTGTTTGTTCTTATCGCTCGAGGCGGCCTTCAATTAAAACCAATAGGAATTATCGAAGCGGCGCAGTTCAGCGCTCCAGAAAACACAGCTCTTGTTCTCAATACACCATTTACAATGATCAAATCATATGGTCATGAAACATTAGAAGAAAAACATTTTTTCAGCGAAGAAAGGGCAAAAAAACTTTTTAATCCTGAACAAATAAGCCAGCCACAGCATATTTTACCTGATAAAACCAATCTGGTAATTATAATTCTAGAAAGTTTCGGCAACGAATGGGTTGGAGCATTTAATCACAGTACTTCCTACACTCCTTTTTTTGATTCTCTGATTTCTGAATCCTGGACCTTTGAATATGGCATTGCAAATGGCAAAAAATCAATTGAAGCTGTCCCGTCTATCATTGCATCGATTCCGAGCTTAATGGACAATCCCTACATTTCATCTCCTTATGGCAACAATAAAATAAGATCACTTGCCGATATCCTGAGAGAAAACGGTTATTCGACAGCATTCTATCACGGTGCAACAAATGGTTCGATGCGCTTCAACGGTTTTGCAGCCCAAGCTGGCTTTGAAAAGTACTTTGGTCGATATGAATACAATAACGACAAGCATTTTGATAAAACATGGGGGATTCTCGATGAATACTTCAACCCCTGGACCGCTCGACAACTTTCTAAGTTAAAAACACCTTTTTT
>CAISOQ010000315.1 GCA_903887095.1 uncultured Flavobacteriia bacterium | reverse complement strand
GTCATAGAACAAAATGATGATTAAAAAAAGCTGCTTGTTATCCATGAAGTCTTGATGATGATGCATTTTGAATATTGTTTTAGCACTAGCATAATTGAGCAATAGGTAGCTAGGTTTTGTTATCTTTGCGCTTTCTTTTGAAAAATCAAAGCAATTAGACGAAAATGAATTTTAGCAGTCTTACAGCCATTTCCCCTGTTGATGGGAGGTATCAATCAAGAACGAAGGAGTTACAGGCTTACTTTTCAGAGTTTGGCCTCATAAAATACCGTGTTATCGTTGAGGTAGAATATTTAATTGCTCTTGCTTGCACTGACATAGGGCCGTTAAGTGATTTTCCTAAAGATAAGTTTGAAGATTTGCGTGCAATTTGTCAGAATTTCTCTGAGGAGGATGCAAACTGGATCAAAACTACCGAGCGCACCACGAATCATGATGTGAAGGCTGTAGAATATTTCCTTAAGTCAAAAATGAGTGAGCTTGGACTAGAGAAATATTTAGAGTTTGTGCACTTTGGATTAACCTCTCAAGATATAAACAATACGTCTGTTCCACTTTCTTTGAAGGAAGCAATTCATGAGCAATACTTGCCTTTGATTGGAAGTTTAGTTGCCAAACTTGAGTCCTTGCAAGAGGATTGGAAAGATATACCTATGTTGGCACGAACGCACGGTCAACCGGCTTCTCCAACGCGATTGGGGAAAGAAATAAAAGTTTTTACGGAGCGTTTGAGTATTCAATTGAATCAGTTGAAGGCTATTCCGTTTTCTGCAAAATTTGGCGGAGCGACAGGTAATTTCAATGCGCATCAGGTAGCTTTTCCTAATCATGATTGGGTGTCTTTTGCCAATAGCTTTGTGAACAATATTTTGGGCTTAAACAGGAGTCAAACAACTACCCAAATAGAGCATTACGATAACCTTGCTGCACTTTTTGATTGTCTGAAGCGCATTAACACTATTATATTAGACTTGAACCGCGACATGTGGACATACATTTCGATGGAGTATTTCAAGCAAAAACTGAAAGAGGGAGAAATTGGTTCGTCTGCAATGCCGCACAAGGTAAACCCTATCGATTTTGAAAATTCTGAAGGTAACATTGGTGTTGCAAATGCTTTGTTTGAGCACCTTGCTGCGAAATTGCCAGTTTCTCGTTTACAACGTGATTTGACAGATTCAACTGTTTTAAGAACTGTCGGAACGCCAATTGCACATACTTTTATAGCTATAAAATCAACGATTGTTGGATTAGAAAAATTGTTGCTTAATGAACGTGCATTTCAGCAAGATTTAGAAAACAATTGGGCAGTGGTAGCAGAAGCAATTCAAACTGTACTTCGGAGAGAAGGGTTTCCAAAACCGTATGAAGCACTTAAGGGTCTTACTCGAAAAAATGAAGCGGTTACCAAAGCATCTGTGCACGAATTCATTGATACTTTGCCTGTTTCAGAAGCTTTAAAACAAGAATTGAAATCGATATCACCAGAAAACTATACTGGTATTCAACTTGTATAAAGTTGTACATTTACATAAATTTAATCTCTTAAGTCTCGAATAGCATGAAAATTATCATAACCTTTTTCGCAGCATTATTTTTATCGGCTTCTTTCTATTCACAGACCTATGGCGTGAAGTGGGGAGAACTTCAAAAGTCGGGCGGACGCTTGCAATATGTCCTGCCTATTTCAGGAAGTAATTTTTATGCACTACGTTGGGCTGGTGGGATTTTTGGGTCTTACCGAATGACACGCCACGAAGATTTTGCAGTTTCGGCTACTGGTAAACTTGAAATGAAAGTTGAAAGCGGCATGGCTAGTTTCGAAGGAGTTGAAGTCATCGATGGTAAATTGTTGATTTTCCTTTCTGATTTAAACGATGGAAAAAATCATTTTTTCATGCAGGAATATGGTAAAGATCTATTGCCAAAGGGTCCTTCTATCCAAATTGCTGAGTATGCAGTTGAAAAGGGCAGAGGTCGTGGAAGTTTCAGTGTGATTAGTTCAAGAGATAACCAATTCTTTGGTGTTGTATGGGAAATTCCTGGTAAGAAAGATGCGAAAGATCGCTATGGATTTAAGATCATGGATAACGAAAAGAATGAGGTGTCAGAAGGCGATTATGAGTTGCCGTATGAAGGAAAATTCTCAACGATAAACGAACATTATCTTTCGAATACAGGTGACTATTTTCTTTCTGTAACTGAGTTCGAACCATCCCAAGAGAAGAAAATCTTTAAAAATTACGCTAACTACAAAGCATTGCACATCTTTCATGTAACTCCGGATGATATCGAAGACATGACAGTTGATTTAAAAGGTAAAAGGATTGAAGCAATGACCATGAATTCAGACAACGACAAAGTTTTTACTATTGCAGGAGTTTATGGCGTAGCAGGAAAAGCAGGAGTTGAAGGGTTGTTTTATTTAAGAGCGAACTTTACTAAAAAAGAAATCGTTGATGAAGGATTTGAGCCATTCACAAAGGATTTTATCACGCAGGATTGGTCGGAACGTCAAAAAGAAAAAGCTGAAAAACGTGAAGCAAAAGGTAAAGGTGAGCCAAAATTGTATAACTATGTTATGCGACAAACAGAAGTGCTGAAGGACGGAAGTATTGTTGGTTCATTGGAGCAATATTATGTAGTTGTTACAACTTATACGGATCCAAAAACTGGCGCCACACGAACAACATATACCTATTATTACAACGATGTGATTGCGTTTAAAGTTGGTCAAGATGGAGGTTTTGATTGGTTAACAAAAATCGATAAGTCACAAGTTTCAACAAATGATAATGGCTATTTGAGTTCGTATGCTCGTTTCGTTGACAACGGAAATCTTTGTTTTATTTTCAATGATAACGTTAACAACTACGATGAAAGTGGGAAGTTTGTAAAAGGTGATCGATTGTATTCTGCAAGCTTTTCAAAGAAGAAAAATGTTGTGGCTATTGTAGAAATGGATTTGGAGTCTGGTGAGTACGAAAGAAAAACATTTTTTGATAGAAAGGAAATTTCTGCTGTAGCTGTTCCAAAACTTTTCAATATTGATTACAATTCAAAAGAAATGCTTTTATATGCTGTTTATGGTAAAAAAGAGCGTTTTGGCTTGTTGACGTTCAATAACTAAGAATTCTTAGAGAAATAAGGCTTGCTCCATTGGTAGAGTGAAAAAGAAATTAGAGCAAGAGCCACATAAAGGGCCAATTTACCAATGATATCCCCTGTGCGAGAATAAAGAGTCGTGTGTTTGTTTAGGTTTATTTT
>CAISOQ010000314.1 GCA_903887095.1 uncultured Flavobacteriia bacterium | reverse complement strand
TGTGTTTCCTGCTTCGTCTAAAAATAAATCATTGACTTTATCTGTATTCTCTCCGCTTGGCTCTTGCTGTTTGAACCAATTAAATCGTCCTTCATTCGAAAATTGAATAACTACGTTTTTATCTTTTGATTGATCCTCACGAATTTTACCGCATAAAACAACATTACCTGCATTATCTATTATAGCGGCAGCACATTGAGAAAATCCATTAGAGGCAGAATAAGATTGTTCCCACTGCAAAGTTCCAGATGTATTAAAACCTACAGCTTGAAAATCTCCAGCTTTAGCTAAAGGATCATTATTGATGTCTGAAGTGCCCGCAACGACCAACAAGCCCGATTCTGTTGCGCCTATGTATGAAGGACGATCATCTTTGTCACGAGAACTTCCCCACGTTTTGGTCCATTGCTCTGTTCCGTTGACATTGTATTTACTCACACAGAAATCCAAGTTTTGGGCTGCAGAAGCATCCTGATCGCTTGTACCCGCTACATATAAATTTCCTGCGTTGTCTGTGTAAACAGTAATTGCCTCATCGTTTCCTTTCGCGGCACCATTGTAGGTAAGACCATTCTGCCAAGATTCAGCGCCAGCAAACGAATATTTAAGAATTGTATAATCTAAATCTTTTCCATTTTCTGTGCTTCCTACAACATAAACAGAGCCCTTATCTGTGCAAAGTGAATTTGCTCTATCATTTTTTCCTTTATTGAAGGCTTTCATCCAAGCAAGTGAACCTGTTGAGGTATACTTCAAAGTTACAATGTCTAAATCACTACCATTGTCTGTATTTCCTGTAACGAAAACTTCATTTTTAGCGCTGACAGCCAAGCCAATTGCCAGGTCATCAAATTCTCCGGAGCTATCAAATAATTTTAACCACACCTGATTTCCCAAACGATCAAGTTTAATTGTGATAAAATTGAAATTTGTCTTTGAACCGGGCGCTTGATCAGAGGATCCAACAAGTAAAACATTTCCTTCACTGTCTAATGTAATTTGTATAGGCAGATCGTCATTCCCCGCGTTTTGATTGTTGTAAAGGTACTTCCAGAGTTGTTTTCCTGTCGCATCGTATTTAAGTACACAAATATCTTTTCCGGTGCCTTTTTCTGAAGAATACCCGCTGACATAGATGTTTCCCGCACTATCTGCTACCATTGAAACGATTGCATCATCCGTGCCTGCCGAACCGTTGTAGGATCTCGTCCAGAGCGTATCGCCCTTGCTGTTAAATTTGGAAAGATAAAAATCGCGCTGATTACCACTTTTTACAGTGTAACCTCCGACATAGGTAGCATTACCAGAAGGAACAATTGAATTAAATTGTTGAGAAAAATCACCAGTTCCATTGAATCTGTTCGTCCAAATTTGTGTGGGTTGTTGTCCGAAAACTGCGTTCAAGGAGCCAACAAAACTCAGAAATAATAGTATTCTGCTCATCAGAGAGTCGTTTCTTTCAAAAAAATAAATAACGCTGAATATGGTTTTAGCGTTTATAAATATAAAAGAAATTTCATGATCTAACCAAAATCAAGGTCAAAACATGATTTTTTACTCTACGTAACTTAATTTGAGCATGTTTGAACTACCCCGATCTTCCAGCGGAATGGATGCAACATTAATCACCAAATCGCCTTGCGCAAGTAGCCCTTCTTTTTTTAGCAGGTACTTGATGTCAGCAATCGTATGATCCGTACTGATGTGCTTGTCGTAATAGAAAGCGCGCACTCCCCAAACAAGGTTTAACTGTGTAAGGATGTTCTTGTTGCTTGTAAACACAAAAATCGGTGCTTTTGGGCGTTGTGATGCAATTTTATAAGCGGTATATCCTGAAAAAGACATGGTAAGAATGGCATTTGATTCAACACGTTGGGATAGTCGACAAGCATTGAAACAAATACTATCTGTGATGAAACGTGATTGGTCTCTTTCTGGGAGTTCCTCTTTGTTGTAGATGCCTTCAAAATTTTCCATTTCACGGACAATGTTCGACATCGTTTTGATGACCTCAACAGGGTGTTTTCCAACGGATGTTTCGCCTGAGAGCATTACGGCATCAGCACCATCCAATACCGCATTGGCAACGTCATTCACTTCGGCTCTCGTCGGAGAAATATTTGTGATCATGCTTTCCATCATCTGCGTTGCAACAATGATTGGTTTTGCATGAGTAATGCACTTTGAAATCAGCATTTTTTGAATGATCGGCACATTTTGATATGGAATTTCAACACCCAAATCGCCACGAGCGACCATCAGTCCATCGCTTTCTTTGATGATTGCATCAATATCGTCGATTGCTTCCGGTTTTTCAATTTTTGCTATGACCTTTGCTTTTCTTTTTTCTCCTGCTATAATGTGTTTCAATTCAATGATGTCACGCGCAGAACGAACAAAGGAAAGTCCCACCCAATCCACATCTTGCTCCAGTGCAAATTGTAAATCAAGTAAATCTTTGCTCGTTAATGATGGCATTGAAATTTTCGTATTTGGAAAATTCACTCCTTTTTTGGAAGACAAAATTCCACCGTGAATCACCTTCACTTTAATTTCTTTGCTTCCATCTGAACTAATCACTTCCAGCGCTAATTTTCCATCATCGAGAAGGATGCGCTCTCCAGGCTTAACATCTTTTGGAAGATCTGCGTAATTGATTGAGAATTTTTGCGCTGTACCAAGTACTTTCTCTGTTACAATCAGTACCTCGCTTCCATTGATCAGTTCAACACCATTGTTTTCCATTTCGTTGGTACGAATTTTTGGACCTTGCAAATCTGCAAGAATGGCAACGTTTAAACCAGTTTCATCATTCAATTCACGAATGGTTTTTACAACCGAAGCGTGATCTTCGTAGGCACCATGACTAAAATTCAATCGGCACACGTTTACACCTGCCTCGAACATTTGACGCAATATTTCCTTGTCGCTCGACGCTGGACCAAGGGTTGCAACTATTTTTGTTTTTTTCATTTTCTTCAATTCAATTTTTCGTGCATCAGTTGAATACCAGTAATTCGGTAGATTCGAACTCTTCCGGATTGAAAATAAATCCGCCCAAGACACTTGAAATATTTTTCAGTTTCACCAATAAATCTTCCGGTTCCCAAATGTGGTTTTCAAAGAGGAAAAGGAAATAATCGATGGCTGGTTTTTCAGGGATCAAATATTTACCAAGACTTTTGTTTTTGATGAGGTAGTATTCAATTAGATTTTCCTCATCACGAAATTCGTACAACGAATGCTGCGATATTTTTTGGCCTTTTTTGTTTGTAATAACGTAGTCTTCTTCGGCTTTTTTTAGCTGTATGTTCAATCCTTCATTGATTCCCCAGGCCAAGCGGTAATCGTTGTGGTGCGAGCAAATTCCGAGCATATCAAAATCATATTCCTGCTCAAAAGTCAGTATATGTTTTTTTGTTTTAGCCACAGCACTCATAATTGAAGCGAATTTAAGCAAAATTGACAGAGGACAGGGAGCAGATCAAAATCTTTAACCTTAATTTAAAGTAAATCTTACTGATTTGCAGCGAATGAGTGCAAGATTTGAACGCTTGAACTTTTTTAACACAAAGACACGAGTTAAAGAAAATTCAAACCTTCCATTACTCACAAAGAGTTCTTTTGATAAACCAATGATTCTTTAAAAGACAAAGCTTTTACTGAATTTGTGCCTTAAAACGGTAAGGGAGTAGAATTAATTGAACGCATGCCCTCGACCTGTCCGACGTGCCGAATACAACCGCTGAAGCGGCCACTTCCTCCCTGGCGGACAAGCGGTCAGCTACCCAAATGAAGGGCGCTGTCAGATGAGGCCGTCGAGTGCCGACTCAGGAGGTGTATCGAGACGAGCCGCATCTCCGCTAGGTTCCCAGCATAGCTCTGTGTAAAAGTTTGGTTACTGGGAAACACTTGAATTTTCAGGTCTTGAACATTTGATCTTTATTGATCTCTGTTTGAACATTTTTTTGAACTTCTTTTGAACGCATTGAACTCTTGAACATGCTTTGCACTTTTTCAACCCAAAATCCTTGTCTGATTGAATATTTTACTATTTTTACACCGTAATCATTCAATAAAACCAATAAAGATGAGCGTTTTCGGTATTGTTTTGTTTCTGTTGATCGCCGGTATGGCATTCTGGATGTTGTTGTTCCTTTTAGGGTTCATCGTTCCATTTTGGATCACAATTGACATTTTTGAAAGATTGCGTCCGAAAAGAATTTTTGAAAGCAAAGAAGAGCAGTAATTGCGATTTACAAGATAGTAAACGCCTCGTGAAAACGAGGCGTTTTTTTGTGGTAAAAAAGTCTTTATGCCCACGAATTTCTGTTAAGGCAAGAGTGGCTTTTAAACGATAAATTTAGACTGACAGTTTTTTCCATCCTCATCAGTTGGTTCGACGGAAGATTCAGAATGTATCTAGGTAAGCACGTCGAACAAATCATTCATTCATCGCTTCGAAGTATATACTATCCTTCGAAATCTTAGGTAGATTGTTCGTGCATCTGGTAATAAAACGTTCTGTTCACCGCAGGAGGGAACATCCAGCGGAGCGGGGGGTAATTCATCCTGCGCTGCAGTTAAAGGACAGAAACAATTTTTCTTTGAAAAAAAACACATCATTTTTAACATATAAATTTCCTAACTTTGGGTATGCCTGAAATATGTCGCTTTTACGGAATCATTGTTTACATGTTCTTCAACGACCATAATCCTCCTCATTTCAAAGTGAAATACTCCGAATTTGAGGCAAATATTTTGATTGAAAATGGAACAATACTAAATGGTGATCTTCCGATAAGTAAATTGAAATTAGTAGCTGCATGGGCTGAAATTCATAAAGACGAATTATTGGAAATGTGGAACTCGAAAGAGTTTCACAAAATTGAACCTCTAAGATAATGGTAAAGTTAACACATATCGAAATTTTGGATTCTCATACAATCCTTTGTGTTTTCAATACGAATGAACGCAGAATGCTCGATATTCGTAAAGTGCTTGATCCTGATAATCGTTTGGTCAAAAAGGTTCTTCATCCTACCGTATTTAATCAGGCTAAAGTGGGTGAATACGGAGAGATTCTTTGGGATAATGCCGGGGAAATTCGAGAACTGGATGGTTCCATCTCCTCATGTGAATATGACATTAGCCCTGAATTTGCCTACCACCATTCTGTGGCTTGTTAAAAAGCAAAACCGCCCATCTCCACCTATTAATTCCACGATAACACATTCATCGCTTCGAAGGATTTATCTTCGGTGCTACTTCGTCGCGCTATCCTTCGAAATCTTAGGTAGATTGTTCATGCATAAGGTAATAAAATGGTTTGATTACTGCAGGATGGCACATCAAGTGGAGCGGGGAGCTGGGTTTTTTTTGTGGTAAAAAAAGCCCTGCGAAAATTTCACAAGGCTTTAGCAAATTCACAGATATTTTAAACGAATTTATTACTGCTTCACTAAGCGAATTGGTAATTCATTTGTGCCAACCTTTAAAATATAGTTTCCGGATTGCAGTGATGTCAAGGAAATTTGAGATTCTTTTTCTGTGAGCGTTCCTTCAAGTAACTTGCGGCCGCTTGCATCATACAGAATATAATTTTGATCCATTGCCTCATTCTGCACTACATTTATTACCTCATTCGCCGGGTTTGGATAAATCCTGCATTTGGATTTCGAAATTTCATAGATTCCTGCGTTGTTAATTACATTTAAAAGAGCTATATCAGAGGTGTCAGAGCAGCCACTGGAATTGATAATGCAACGAAACGGCTGGTTATTGTTGTACATGCCTATATTAGAAACGGCTAATGTGTTTGTCGTGGCACCGCTATATTGGGTCACATCATCTAAGTTTTGAAACCCAACCCCAATATTGGTTTGCCATTGATAAGTTGGAGTTGCTGCTGAGGTGCTTACTGTGAATTGCGCTGTACCTGCAGATACATTAATGGTTTGATCAGAGGGTTGGGATGAAATTGAAGAAACACAATTATTATTAAGTTGTTCTAATTCCGTTTGTCCAAGTGCTCTGCTCCAAATCCCAAACTCATCTATTGTGCCATTTAAATAATTTCCGGGCACAGCCCCAGTATATCTCAATCCTATTTTTGAGCTGTTGTCATGTTGTGCAAAATTACACTGTGCTTCTATTTGAGTTGTTGATAATGAGCCTCCGCCCTGAGCAGTCCACTGAAAAAAAGTAATTACAGGTTCACTGTTCACATATATTTGTCCTTGAGAGTTTTCATAAGTAATGGCAATATCATACCATTCGTTCTCTTGGATAACATTTGGCGCGCTGTAAATCGAAGAATATTTATTTCCGGTTACGTTATTAGCAAATACAAACTTTATTTCGTTATTGCTTGTAACAAATAAATTAACCTCACCCCAATTATACGTCTTACCCCAAATGTTAGGAGAGTTTGCTGTCGAATTAAATTTAATAAGAACATGGATTGTGAATGAATTTACTTGAGCGCCATTTAAAAAAGGGGTGGAAAAATCTATTGTATTGGATGTGCCATCAAATGCATATGCTGTATTATTTAGACCCAATTTTCCTTGAGTTAAGGTTGCTCCTGAAACAGTCCCATTATTATTTCCTCCGCTATCATCATTAGCATCATCTGAAAATGAATACCAAGCAGAAAGTCCATTTAAAGGCACGTAAGATGGTACTTGCGCATAGATTGAACAAGGAGCAAAGCATGTGGTAAGCGAAGACGTAAGACATGCTGCGGTAAAAAAGTTAAGTAGTTGTTTTTTCATGTTATTTGGTTTTAAATTAATCGATTATACTTCTGAAAAATTCCCGATACCAATTCACTCGAAATGCATCGATCATTCCTTTTTCAAGTTTTTTATTTCCTTTCCATTTTAAAAAAGGATGTGATTTTGAAATACCCAAGCGTGCAATTGGCGAAGGAGAATAAAGCATTATTAAACGAATTCTGCGCCCATTCAAGACTATGTATTCCGAATTCTCTTTGGCAATTATATCCTTTCCAACAAGTAGTCTTTTGGAATATGTTTTTTTGTACCATTTTTTAAAAAGACCAAAAGCACTTTTTCCTTGTGAAAAACTTGTAAAAAAGATTGTTTCTATATTGCTGTTTTCAAGCCACGTTTTTAGTGATTGATTTATCTGACAGGCTTCATTTTCAATTATCATATCTTTATCTGTGCTGAATTTCTTGTCCTTCAGCGTGTAATGTACCATATCAGTAATAGTAAGATTCTTAGATTCTAACCACAACAGAATTTTATCCAAATCTGGAGTTCCATTTGAATTGAAAAATAATTTTTCATTATAAGTTTCTTCCAATAACCTCCAAAATTCATTCATATTCCCATAGTAAAAAGGCATACAACCGGAATATGGCATAGGAGGATGAGTTCCTATTATTAAATGTTTATGCTCAGGTAATATGGGATAATCTTTTAACCAAGGATGCTCTACATAATTGTCTTTCATTTCCTATAAATTACTTCTGTTGCTGAATCAATTCTTTCAAAACCTACCCTTTTCAAAACAGTTCCTATTTGTTCAGATGTAGGAACACCTTTTTGTTTGTCAAAAAGTTGAGAATTATCACGGTACCAGTTTTTGACAGGGGTGTAACTATTATCAATAATTACTTTGTGTTTTCGATATGGACGACGCATAAATTATTTATTTAAATGGTGTTCTTTAATGAGTTGATTAACTATAAATTTTGCCACTGAATAATTGCAAGGTCTTGATTTAAGTTCGGTAATAAATGGTTCTAGTAATTCATTTCTTTGAAGAAACTTTCCATTTTTTTGATAGTGTATGTATAGAAAACCAATCAAATCTAAAGTAACTCGTTTTTTATTTTTCTCGCAGATTTGGTATTCAAAAGCAAATTCATAGGTTTGACCAGCGATTTTAGTAGGACATTTCTTAATAAACTCATAAGGACCACCTTTTTTCAAGGTGATTTCTTGAGATATTTTAAATAATTTTTCTATTCTATCTGATAATTGTATCATTTTATTATGGTATTATTTCAATAGATAAATTACAAGTTCTATATCCTATATTTCCACAAACTACAGTCAGTTGGTATATTCCAGATGTAGGAATAGAAATTGATTCTGAAATTGTCTGCCCCCCGCAAGAATAAC
>CAISOQ010000313.1 GCA_903887095.1 uncultured Flavobacteriia bacterium | reverse complement strand
TATAAAAATGACGCCAATAAACAAATAATGAGAATTAATTGGAAAACTGGAAATCCATCCGAAGAAGAAATTTCTGAAAGTACGTCTAATAGTCTTGTAAGATACGATGATGGAAATGAAAATGGTGAATATTATCTTTTGGAAAAAAATGGAAATTTAGGTCTTTACGGAAAAGATGGCAAATTTGATGAAGCAGTTAAAATTGATTAGTAACTATTACTATCAGCAATCATGCCTCCAAGTTTCAAATCATGCTTCGAAATAACACCTATTTCAATAGAAATCATCAACAAACCCGAAACAAAACCAATGGAAATTAATGCTTCTCAGTATTTTGTCAAGAAAAGAAAACAAAGTATTGAAGATTCTGCAACTTTGAAAGCATACATTTTGAATATCTATAAAACTATGATGCTACGCGGAATTCGCGGGACCTATGTGTATGTGTGTGATGGGGAATTGAGGGGGTATTTTAAAGAATATCTTAATGCTACGCGTTCAAGATAATAGCTAAAAGAATTGATGACTGATGAAAGGAGCGAAATAGTAGTTTTTAAACCCAGACATGGCAATACCGAATTTCAGTTGGTACTGGACGGGGATGCCGAAACTATTTGGGTTACAGAACAGCAGATAATGGATATTTTTGGGAAAGCTCGTAGAACCATTGGTGAACATATCCGAAATATTTATGCGGAGGGAGAATTGGAAAGAAATTCAACATGGTGGGAATTCCGCCAAGTTCAAAAAGAAGGAACGCGAAAAGTTGAACGAGAAAGAATTACCTGACGAAAAGTTCCGAGTATATACATATTTAAACCATTAAATCTCTGAGAAAAAAGAATTCGCATTCCTTGAGATTTAGACATTGACCTTGTCGCAGTTCTTTAGAATGGTTAATTATTTAATATTTCTGCTTCTCAGGAATAACACCTCTCACACCACCTCGAGGATCTTCCATATCATCTTTGTATCTTGGAATAACATGACAATGGAAATGAAAAACAGTTTGACCAGCTGATTCTCCACAATTCATTCCGATATTATAACCGTCTGGTTGGAATTCCAATTCAATAAGTTCCTTGGCTTTTAGGATCATTAATGGTAATTCAGTTATCTCGGTCTCATTCAATTCGAAGTAATCTTTTTTCAGATCATTGGAGATGATTAGTACGTGACCTAGTGATACAGGGTAAACATCTCTGATAAGGAAGAAATGTGTCCCTCGATGTATGATTCTGTCCTCAGTTATATTAAAGAAAACACTCATTTTGCCTTCATAAATTGAAAACCGTTGTTGTGCGCAATGGTTATTAGTGGTTCAATTTGCTCTCGATAGCGATCTTTACTCAAATTTAAATCATGGAACAAAGTCAAATAGTCTTCCAGGAATTTATTCTTCGGTTCTTTGAACTGAACTATCTTGACTGCTTCTTGCTGTAATGCGTAGAAATCGTCAAAGTAATCATCAAGTTGTGGAAGTTTATCACTTTTACTACTATTAAAAGAACCATCTGCCGGAATCAAATTCCACATTAAGTCATGCGAAACGAACTGAAATGGAATGAAGTGCTCAACAGCGTATTCACCAATTTTCAATGATTTGTTCGTGTAAATGCATTTTACGGGACCTGTTTTTTCCAATACAATATCCCAAAAATCTTTTTTGTGTTTCACAAGACTCCCCCGTTTTTCAGGGCGAATAAGTTTCGATGGAATGTTTGGGACATTTGGATTTCTTGTTTGAAGAAAGAGTGTCAAGTTCCAGAAGCAAAAATCTTTGATGAGCCCACTGTTTTTTCTGAAGTAATCCATCCATGCAGGTTGAACCAAAATACGGTCTGGATAGAGCGCGTAAGGAGGAAGATTGTAATTTTCTTGAGACATAAGGTACATCTCTTTTTCAGAATGTGTACCTAACCACGGACTTAAGAATTTGTATGGAACATTCGCATTAAAGTGCTTTAATTGCTTGACAATTTCTTTGTTTGAAGAAGTTAATAATCTGTTTAGTAAAATTTGTTTCTTTTCGTCTAGAGCAAAACCTTCAAGAGCTTTGATGCGTTCAACCGCTTCTTGTATTTTGTCTTGCTTACCAAATGAAATGCGAAAGTAATTGACAGTGTACCATGCATTCGCTATCATCCGCGCAAACAGTTCTCTTTTTTCGATTTCATCTTTTCCCTCTTCGACACATTCAATTATGGAAAGAAACCAATAATACTTGTAGGTAGCTACTGTGTTCCGGAAAACGGAACTTAAAAGACTTACATTGACATTTTGATCTTGGGGCAGTCGCATGAGCGAATTTAGTAAAAGAGTATGGGAAATTTTAGACTGGAGTTCTTGAATTATTCTTCGTTTGTCAAATACTCATACAAATGATCTTCAACACGGTGTTTCAATTTGTATTTGAAATGCACTACTGGTTTGGAAGATTTAGGCATTACATCTTGTTTAACACTTCCTTGAACAATTTCGACTTCTCCGATGCAATAGAAGTCGGTCCCTTCTCCATCTGATTTTTTAACGAAGAGCAGAATCAAATCTGAATTGATCACATTTTGGATTTCCGTGCTTACCAATTTACGATTTGATCTGGATTCCCATGCAAAGGTTTCCTGGTCAATGAAATGATCATTGTATTGAGTGCTTTCTGAGATTTGTTTAGACTTTTTATATGTTACGAAACATGGTGTAATACCGTTCACCGTTTTATAACCGTAAACAACACTACTAATATCCGTTGGCCAGTTTAAGATCCTGCAAACATCTTTTCTGGAGTATTTCTCGCCCAATAAAAAGCCTTTGGATAATTTCTCAATTTTATATTTCGAATCGAAAGTATGGATAGAATAATCGATTGAATCCAAAAGGAAATCATTGAATACCTTGTTGTCGAGGTGATGAACGAAAGAATTTTCCAAAGTCAGAATTTCGCTTTCAATTTTAATGATGGACTTAGATTTCTTGACAAAATCGAAATTTAAATTTCTAATTACAGATTGTAACGTTTCATTTGAAATATAACAACCGTAATTCTCTTTGAATTCCGCATTGACATCTGGAAAACTGAGACTCGTCAAATCCAACAATCGTTTTAACACAAAGCAATCTTCAACACGTTTTGAATTATTGATTTCCTGACTGAATAATTCAAGAAATTCAATTTGTTCTTTGGTCAATTTCCCTTTGTAATCATCATCGACTTGAAGAACAAAATTGAAGTAAGATTTAGAGTAAATTACGAAACCATAAGGATCCCTTGAACCATGTTCTATGAAATCCATCATCATCGGAATCCTTCCCAGCTTAAACTTCAACAACTTGTAATCGTTGACCAAATCCTTCTTCATTTGCATGTTTGCCGAATCAATGGCTGAGAAAATCTTTTCCTTAGTGATACGATCAAAATTGATAGTCGAGGAACCTGGCATAAGCTGACTTCCGGTGGAGATAAGATTGCGAAGAGTGTCCTTGTTGTAGCTGGTATCTCCGTATAGGGCAATCGGAACGAGGTAATTGTTATTGTAATTTCCTATGAAATCAATTACGGTCAGGTACTCTTTATTATTGACTTTTCGAAGTCCACGTCCCAACTGCTGGACGAAGATGATAGCAGACTGAGTCGGGCGTAACATAATGATCTGATTGATCCTTGGAATATCAATACCCTCGTTGAAAATGTCTACCGTAAAAATGTACTCTAATTTTTCTGCTTTATAATCACTTTCCAATCTCCGGATTGCTTCTGCACGCTTCTCTTCAGAATCATCACCAGTCAAGGCTATAGTTTGATAGTTTCGTTTGTTAAATTCTTCTGATAAAGCATGAGCCTCTTCTTTTCGGGAACAGAAAATCAACCCTCTCACATTACCGTCATCACAACCGTATAACTCAGCCTTTTCAAGGATTCGTTTGACCCGTTCATCAGCCGTCAAGAGGTTGAAGTCACATTTATCTTCAATAATTTGACCATTTATACTGAGATCTGTTACCCCATAATAATGGAAAGGGCTTAACATGTCTTCATCCAATGCACGGTGCAGTCGAATCTCGTAGGCTATATTGTATTCGAAAAGTTTAAAGACATCCATCCCATCCGTTCGTTCAGGTGTTGCGGTCATTCCCAACAAGAAATCCGGATCGAAATAATCCATGATCTTTTGATAGGAACTGGCTCCTGCGCGATGCGTTTCGTCGATGACGATATAGTTGAAATGATCTTTTGCAAATTGTTGGAGGTGCTCATCTTTCGAGATCGTTTGCACCGTGGAGAAAATGAAATCCGCTTCCAGCTCACGTTTATTCCCTGAATACAAGCCCATCGAAATCGTTTCGTCAAACAGATTCTGATACGTCTCCATGGCCTTTTTCGCGATGTTCTGGCGGTGAACAATAAACAAGAATTTTCGCGGTTGGAAGGCCTTCACATCAAACGCCGACAAGTATGTTTTACCCGTTCCGGTAGCGGAAATCAGCAAAGCTTTTTTCTTTCCGTTTTTACGCAAGTGCTTGATGTTGTCTAAAGCCTCTAGCTGCATCAGGTTCGGTTTGATTTCCTGGAATTCAGCCGGATTGAGTTTCTCTTGAATCTTTCGGTTGTACTCCAGTTGACTGCGGTAAAACAGATCGTATTTCACCAACCATTTATTTGTTACGATTGTTGCCTTATCAAACTCTTCCCTAAATTCTTTGACCGTTTGAATAATTAATTCACTCTGTTCGGTGGCTGTTACTTTCAAGTTCCACTCTTTGTTAGAGCAAAGTGCATTAGCGGTGAGATTACTACTCCCAATAATGAGATCAAAGAGTTCTCCTTTCTTAAACAAATATCCTTTAGAATGAAAATCACCATCCGTTACGATCCGCAATTCGATGTTCTTAAACTGTAGAATGCGACGCAGCGCCTCCGGTTGCGTGAAATTCAAATATTGAGAAGCTAAAATTTTTCCCTTAATCCCTCTATCTTGGAGCTCCAACAAGGTGTTCATCAAGGTTGCCAAACCGCTAGTCGTTACGAAGGCCACAGAAAACCAAAACTCATCACACCCTTTGAGTTCTCCATCAATAGTAGTCAACAC
>CAISOQ010000312.1 GCA_903887095.1 uncultured Flavobacteriia bacterium | reverse complement strand
TTTTTCAATAGTTTTTTCGACCGTTAAATCTCTTTTTCCGATAAGAATTTCATAGGCTTCAGTCAATTGAATGAAACGTTCATTGGCATGTGGTGAAGGATTTTTATCTGGATGAAATTGCATGGCCATGCGACGATAAGCCTTTCGCACCTCATTTTCTGAAGCGTTTTCAGCTATCCCTAACAAGTCATAGTATTTCTTGAATTTTCTCAATGGAACAATTTGTTTGTTTCGAGACGATTGATTTTACCGCTATCTGTTCGCACAAACTGAGGCAGACATACAACTCTCTTAGGCGTACCGTGTTTTGGTAGAATACTTTTAATCTGTTCAATCAATTTTTGCTCATCCATCTTTATCGTACTTTCAAGAAAAAGAACGATGCGACTACCAAGCAAATTATCTTCTATTGAACCAATAAAAAATGGAGTGTCAATGAACGGTGAGATCAATGATTCTAGCTGCTCAGGATTAAATTTTTTTCCTCCGCTATTGATAATGAAATCAGCCCTGCCTATAAATTCAAATCTTTGATTATCAATTAATTTCACTAAATCATTGGTTCGTAAATTCTCCAAGCCTAGTTCGGGAAAATGAATAACAAGTTTGTCGTCTTTAGTGGTGAAACTAATATCACGAAGAGCACTATAATGATTTTCATTGCCAACCCCAATTTTCCTGACGGCCACATGGGAAATTGTTTCTGTCATACCGTAAGTGTGATAGGCCGAACAGTTGTTTATGATCATTTGTTCTTCGATTTTCTTGCTTACTGGGGCACCGCCAACGAGAAGAACCTTGATGTTTTTAATTGTTTTTGGTTGGTGTTCCAGGCTGTGCGCTAATTGGAGAGGAACAACCGCAGCAAGGTCTATATTCAAATCGGTGATTGCTTCCAATGAGTGAATACGAATATCTCCAACCAGTAATTCCATTTCATTGATAATTGATCGAACAATCATCATTTTTCCACCAATCGTATCTGCTGAGAGACAAAGGAAAGAGCAACCCCCTTTTTTTATTTTAAAACGATCGATGGTATTTTGAGCAGACACACACATATGCTTCTTACTCAACTGAATTTGTTTTGACTTACCAGTAGAACCAGAAGTTTGCGCAGTGATAAAAAGAGAATCATTGTACCATTCTTCAATGAATGCGTTTACGGAAGAACGAATAACTTCTGAATCGGTGAGAAAACGCAATTTTTTATACATTGAAATATTGGAATGATTTTTGAAAATTCCGATTAATTTTAAAAAGGGAAATTATTGTTTTCCATTTAGGATATAAAGTTAAACTCAAAAATAGAAGAAATGAAAAAAGTATTTGGAATATTGGCAATTGGACTCGTGGCAATGTCTTTTATGGCTTCAAGTGATAAATCAACGAAGCAAGATGATCAAGGTATTAAATTTAAATCCATTTCATTAGCTGATGCGAAAAAACAAGCCTTGAAGAATGAAAAGTACATTTTCATTGATGCACATACAAGTTGGTGTGGACCTTGTAAGAAGATGGCTGCGACATCATTCAAGAATGCTGAGGTGGGTGCTGTGTTCAACGAGAAGTTTATCAACCTTAAAATAGACGTGGAGCAGGATGCGGATGGACCAGAGTTAGCAAAAATGTATAAGGTAAGAGCTTACCCAACCTTATTGATAATCGATGGTGAAGGTAAATTGATTAAACAGGTGGTGGGTTTTCAAACGGAAGATCGATTGTTAGCGCTCGCTAGTTCAGTTGAAAATTAATTTAGTAAGATTTTAAATAAAGCACCGGATTTTATACAGTCCGGTTTTTTTGTGCATAAAAAAACCGCTTCCTAGGAAGCGGTTTTCTATTTCGAGGAAGTTGGATTATTCTCCTTTTTCCATTTTCTCTTTCAATGCTGACAATGCATCCAAATCTCCAAGAGTTGATTTCTCGTTGTTTTGGTTGATTGCTTTTACAGCTTGAGAAGTTGATGAACCAGCCGGCTTTTTGCTTCCACCTTTTGCGGTTGATGCAGTTGGCTTGTCTTCACCTTCTTCGAAAGTACGCGTGTGTGAAACAACAATTTTCTTAGACTCTTTGTTGAATTCAATCACTTTGAAATCCAATGTTTCTTCCACTTTCGCGTTAGATCCGTCTTCTTTTCTTAAGTGCTTAG
>CAISOQ010000311.1 GCA_903887095.1 uncultured Flavobacteriia bacterium | reverse complement strand
TTGCCTTCAGTGCTGCAGTGACTGGGTCATTCATTAGCCACAAAGGGGGTTCAATATGAAACTGATGGAGAAGCTTTTCAAAATATCCACTCCATGCGACAGCAACAGTCGTTGCTCCCATCATGTATTCAAGTATTAGGTTCCAGCCAATTATCCATGCAAAAATCTCACCCATTGTGCCATAAGAATACGCATAAGCAGACCCCTCTACTGGAAGAACTGAAGAAAATTCAGCATAACACAATGAAGCGAAAAGACACCCCACACCTGCTATTATAAATGAAATTGCCAATGCCGGACCAGCATGATCGTGAGCAGCAATTCCTGTTAAAGTAAATATACCTCCACCAATGATTGCTCCAATACCTAGAGAAGTTAATCCCCATTTACTCAGTACTCTTTTCAGATCATTTTTTTTCATATCAGCCTCAAATGCGCTGATTGGCTTTTTACGCCAAATGCTTCCTGCCATATAGTAGATTTTAAATTTTGGAGTTAAAGATAAAGTTTTAAGTGTGAAAAAGCTTCTATTTTATATCAAATCAAGCGTTTGTTCAAAAGTATGAGGAGAATACCCCAATTCTGATTTTGCTTTGGAAAGATCAAATCCTGTACGAGGTGGGCGTTTTGCAGGTTGCGATAAATTGAGACTTGAAGA
Organism: uncultured Flavobacteriia bacterium; assembly: GCA_903887095.1. GTDB lineage: Bacteria > Bacteroidota > Bacteroidia > Flavobacteriales_D > Crocinitomicaceae > M0103. The sequence continues at coordinate 3,165 of CAISOQ010000311.1, read as the reverse complement.
ACGTTTTAGAGATTCAGTTGAAAAACCGAAATAGTTTGCAATGCGCTCCACAAGTTCATAAATTGACATCGTTTCCGGTCCAGAAATATGGAATGTCCCCTTTTTGTTTCGCTTACAAATTTCAATACAGGCCCATGCCAAGTCATCTGCCCAGGTAGGGGCACGAAATTGATCGTCGACAATTGACAACTCATCACCTTTAACTAATGCTGACTTTGCCCAAAGAACAATATTAGAACGCGAAAGATTGTGAGCATCCCCGTAAACAATAATTGTTCTGACAATAGACCAATTTAAAAAGTCTGAGTCTTTCAGTAAATTTTCTCCGTCAACCTTTGACTTCGCATAAACACTTAATGGGCCAACTGGATCTTCCTCAACATAATTACCCTTTAAACCGTCAAAAACAAAATCGGTTGAGAGCAATTGAAAATGAATGTTATTTACTTGACAAACCATCAATAATTTTTCTACGGCACCAACATTTACCTCATGACATTCCTCGGGATTCAATTCACAATAATCCACATTTGTCAAAGCAGCAGTATGAATAATATGACTTGGAACATATTTATTAATGGTATCCTTAATTTCATCCAGATCACATATATTCATTGAATCATAATGTTCTAATGGACATTCAGGATTTCGATTTTCACCTTTTGAAGTTGCCAAAAAATCAATGCCGTTTTTTAGACATTGTTTGACTATTTTTTGGCCTAGCAGCCCGTTTGAACCAGTAATCAGTAATTTCATATCAATGTTGAATTCCAAAAATAGAATTTAGTTTTCTTATTTGTTCAGCTGATCCCAAGACAAAAAGTTTCGAATGTGGAACAACTTCAGTTTCAAAATCAGGATTAATTATATATTCTCCATCAGGTGTTTTAAATCCGATAATGGTCACTCCGGTGATCCTCTTCGCTTCAAGCTGACCAATTGTCTTGTTTCTAAACTCTTCTGGCAATTCACTAAATGAAATTGTTTCAATATTTACACCCGAATGCCCTTGCACTTTTATAGCATCCATGAATTCAATAATATCTGGATTACCAATTAGAGAAGCCATGTGGGATCCTCCGATTGAATCTGGCATAATAACATGATTCGCACCTGCAAGTTTTAATTTTGAAACTGCAGAATAAAGAGAAGCGCGAGCCACGACGTTCAACTGAGCTTGAGCCTCACGAGATGCCAAAGCAACATAAACATTATCCACATCTTTCGGCAAACAAGTGATAACGCCTCTTGCTTTTTGCAAATTCGCTTTTTCGAGAATTCCTTCCCGGGTTGCATCTCCCTTGATAAAAATAAATTCATGATTCGCTTCATTTTCCTTTATGACAGCTTCATCATTTTCGACAATAACAAATGGTATCCTGAACAAAAGCAAATCACTTGCTACTTGCTTTCCTACTCTACCAAATCCGCAAACTATAACATGATTTTCCATGGTCTTCATTATTCGAAGGATTTTATAATCCCTCAGGTTAGAACGATATTCTCCACCTACGATATAGCTTGTCAGTGAAGATATTGTGTAAGCAAAAATACCAAAGCAACTGATAAGTAAAAAGGCTGTAAATAACCTGCCTTGATCAGACAACTCATGAACCTCACCAAATCCAACGGTTGACATGGTAATTATTGTCATGTAAAACGAATCAAAAAAACCCCAGCCTTCAATAGATATGTAACCCAAAGTTCCAGTTCCGATGATTCCCACCATCAAGAAAAGGAAGAGATATATTTTTTTGAATATGCGGTAATTAAAACTCATGTTACAGCTCCCAAATTGTATTCCTTCTTCTTTTCTGAAATTTGAAATAATGTTTATGCTCAAGTATCCATGCCATTGCCAAATACAGAACCAACGGTGAACCAAGTGCTATGCATGATGCGTAAATAAATCCTAAACGAACTTTCGATATGTCAATCCCTAATTTTCTGGCCCACCATGAACAAACCCCAAAGGAACGCATTTCAAAGAAAAAAGCTATTTTATGAATCGTCTTCATCTACCAAGTATCATTTTACCAATATCACAATTTAAACATTTTTTCTGAGAACAAAATTGGTTATAAATCTCTAATAATGCTTGACTATCGGCGGCATTGTTCATTGGCATTTTTAAATTCCTCCATTTTTTGAGAATTGCATTGTTTTCAGGTGGAACAAGACGCAAAACAGAAAAGGCTTTATCACAAATTTCTTCATTTTGATTTAATTGTCCAAACCAAAATATAAATGGCACAAAAGCGTTAATAATTAACCCATTAATAAACGAATCACTAAAATTATTCAATCCCAATTGAGCTAGTTTATGTTTGTTTTTCTTAATTAACTCATGACAATAGTTTAAAATCATTTCGGGTGAACAAAAAACAAATTGATAATTGAAATCATAACCACTCGCAATTGCAGCAAATTGCATTATTCGAATCCTAGGAAATGATGTATGACGAATTCCTTTCAATTTCCAGGAAGATATCTTAACGCAATTTTCATCGGAGATATGTGCAGCAGATGTTTTATCATGAAACAATCCACTTACTTCTAAAATACTATCATAAAAATCAGTTGACTCTTTGGATCTGAAATCATTTAATTTGATTTTTTGTGCTAATTCTAGAAAAGGCAGCTGATTCACCTTGGAACCCATTGCACTGGCCAGAAGTTCAAACAATGCCTGTTTTGGATCTTCTTGGTGTTTATTTAATTCAATTGTTTTTCTAATCAACCTGGAATACAATGCTCTTTCCATCATAAAAACCGCTTGAATTGGTTGAAATTCTATTAGTTGACTTCGGCAAAGAATTCCAGTCTTCGCTTTGAAATGGTGATTAAACCATTCCAGATGATCTGGATTAATCCAATTTTTCAATTCAAGTGTTGGAATACGAGAAATCGAATTAGAAGACAGAAGATCATGACTTAAAACAACATGTAAAATAACGTTGTCATAGGATTTATCATTGTGATGACCATGTTTCAACCAATCAGAGCTTTTTACATGCAACTCAACATTACCCACCCATTTAATTGAATCAATAACTATTTGTGCACTGAAAAAATCAGGTCCGCTTTCTAATTCATTGTAATCTCCAGGATAAATAATTTGAATTGGTGTTCCGTCAAGTAAAAAAAGTGCTTTTAGGGGAGATC
>CAISOQ010000310.1 GCA_903887095.1 uncultured Flavobacteriia bacterium | reverse complement strand
CGTTTAGGTATCATGGCTTTCATTTATGGTATTACTGGTACCATGTTGGCTACATTGGGAATGCGCTACTTTATGGTAGTTGATTGGCCGATGAATATTGGTGGTAAACCAAACTTTACCTACTTGGACAATATGCTTGCATTTATTCCAATTACATTTGAATTTACTGTTTTGTGTGCAGCACACGGTATGGCAATTACATATTTGCTTCGCAACAAAACTTTACCTGGAATTCCAGCACAGAATCCTGATCCAAGAACTACAGATGACAAGTTTGTTATTGAAGTACGTGCATCTGAGAATAGTCAGTTTGGAGCTGATGAACTTGAAAAGATGTTGAAGGAAACAGGATTGATCGAATTGGATCAAAAGGAAATTAAATAGTTTACCGAAAGTATTTACTGTCGGATTTAAAACAGATCGAACAGATGAAAATTAAGTTTAAGGCACTAGCAAGTTTTGCAATCGTATCGGTTTCGGCACTGATTCTTGGGTCTTGTACATCGAACGCAGATTCTCCGGGATTGGAATATATGCCTGATATGTACCGTTCTCCAGCAATAGAACCTTATGTAGATTATGGTGAAGTAAGAGGAAGAATCAACGAGGATTTGAAATTGCATCAATCAGCATTGACACCTCCTGCAGGAACTGTACCTTATTGTGGTACTGATTCTGAAACGGTAATGTTGATGTTGCCTTATTTCCGTAAAGCGAACGTAGCTTTTAGAGAAACACATGGTCTTTATGGTGCAGATCTCACAACAGTTGATGAGTATATTGCGGCAGCAGGAGATGTAAATCCATACAAACTTACTGCTGAAAATTCTGAGGGAGTTTTCAAAAAAGGAAAAGAACTGTATACTGCAATGTGTCAGCACTGTCATGGTGAAAAGGGTGATGGTAATGGCCCAATGGTAGTTAGCGGTGCATATGCTGGTGTTCCAAATTATAAAGATAGATCCAACTTGGGTGATGGTCAGATGTTCTATTCTATTTACTATGGAAAAGGTGCAATGGGATCACATGCTTCTCAATTGAACAAAAAAGAAATTTGGACTTTGGTTCATTATGTGCGAAGGTTTCAAAATGCTGAATATGGGAAATTTGATGCTTCAGGTATGATGACAGCAGTTGCCGCAGCACTTCCAGCAGATACATTAAAGAAATAATAATCTTGAACAATTAAAAAGATGGAGTTTTCAATTTCAAATAATGCAAAGCGTTTAACCTTAATCTTAATTGGTGCGGGTACTTTGCTGACACTAGTTGGTTTGTTCACAACCATGGGGGATCACCATTTTAAAACCAGACTTCTTGCCAATGGTTTGATAAATGGTTTTTTCTTTTTTGCCCTTGGATTAGGAGCACTTTTCTTTCTCGCTTTGCAATATGCAACTGAGACAGGTTGGTACGCTTCAGTTAAAAGAGTAATTGAGGCCGTAGCAGGTTTTCTTCCATATGGAATGGGAATTCTTGGATTAGTGCTACTTACGTTAACATTTATGGATGGTGCTCACATTTATTCGTGGATGGATCCTGAAATGACAAATCCAAAGTCACATCATTATGATGAGATTATTGCGGGTAAGGCTCCTTATTTGAATAAATTGTTCTTTTGGATTAGAACCTTGGCTTACTTTGGAGTGTATTTTATCTTTTTAAGAGGTTTTAGAATGCGTTCACTTGAAGAAGATAGAATTGGCGGAACAGAATTGCACTTTAAAAACTATCGTAAAGGGGCAACATTCTTAGTTTTCTTTTCAGTGTTTAGTTCAACATCTGCATGGGACTGGTTGATGTCAATTGATGTGCATTGGTTCTCTACATTATTTGGATGGTACACTTTTGCGGGTATGTGGTGTTCAACAATGGTTGTATTAGTTCTAACCACACTTTATTTGAAAAAATTAGGGTATTTACCGAAAGTGAATGAAAGTCATATTCACGATTTAGGTAAGTGGACATTTGCTACATCATTCCTTTGGTCTTATTTGTGGTTCTCACAATTTATGTTGATTTGGTATGCAAACATCGGTGAAGAGGTAACCTATTATATGATGCGTATTGAGAATTTTAAGGTCCTTTATTTTTCAATGTTCTTTATCAATTTTGCATTCCCAATGTTAATCTTGATGTCAAGAGATGCAAAGAGAAACGCAGGTATACTAACATTTGTGGGAATTGTAATTCTTGCGGGACATTGGCTTGATGTTTACATTATGGTATCAGCAGGTTCTTTGGGTGCTAATGCAAAAATTGGAGCATTGGAAATTGGAATGGCATTGTTAGTTGCAGGATTTTTTATCCGAGTGATTCTTAACAATTTAACCAAGGCTCCATTAACTCCGGTGAATCACCCGTTCTTGGATGAAAGTGTTCATCACGAAATATAAGTAGGACTATTAATTAAGAAATGATGGGAAGTAAATTGATTGCTTTAATCGTAATTGTTTTAGGAGTAATTGCTATAGCACAGTTGGTGCGAGTATATGAACTTACTGCTAAATTGAGAAATCGTGGTGAGCACGAAATATCTACACGAGATAATAACTTGAATGGAAAAATGATGTTTGGCTTTATGGTTGCCATGTATGCGTTTTTCATTTGGTTAATGTTGCGTTTTGGATGGACAGGACGAGGTGATGCTGCTTCAACAATTGGAAAGGAAACGGATTGGTTGCTCAATTTGAATTTTATCATAATTAT
>CAISOQ010000309.1 GCA_903887095.1 uncultured Flavobacteriia bacterium | reverse complement strand
CGGTTAAAGGTGTCAATTTTGAAGGATTGCGAGATGCTGGCGATGCGGTTCAATTAGCCCGAATATACGCAGAAAAAGGGGCTGATGAATTAGTTTTTTTAGATATAACAGCAACTCAAGAAGGCCGAAAAACAATGGTTGAAATGGTACGAAAAGTTGCCAGGGAAGTAAATATTCCTTTTACTGTTGGTGGCGGAATTGCCTGTGTTGAAGATGCATATCTTCTTTTAAACAATGGAGCAGATAAAATAAGTGTCAATTCATCTGCTGTTCGAAATCCACAATTGATAAAGGATCTCGCTGCGCGCTTTGGAAACCAATGTGTTGTTTTGGCTATCGATGCGAAATTAATAGATGGCAAATGGATGGTGTTTTTAGCTGGAGGGAAGGTTCCTGCAAATTTGGAGCTGTTTGAATGGGCAAAAAAGGGAGTTGAACTCGGTGCAGGCGAAATATTGTTTACTTCAATGGATCACGATGGCACTAAAAGCGGCTTCGCTATCGAGGCATTAGATCGATTGTCAAAAATTGTAAACGTTCCGATAATTGCATCAGGTGGTTGCGGAGCTGCGGAACATTTTGAGGAAGTATTTAAATATTCTGGCGCTGACGCTGCTTTAGCGGCAAGTGTGTTCCACTTTGGTGAAATTGAAATTCCAGAATTAAAAGCATTTTTAAAAACAAAAAATATTGATGTAAGATGATTGAAAAGATTGATTTTCAAAAGAGCAATGGTCTGATTCCGGCTGTCATTCAGGATGTAACAACCCTCCAAGTACTCATGCTAGGTTACATGAATCAGGAGGCTTTTAAAAAAACTGAAACAGAACAAAAAGTGACATTTTTTTCTCGAACAAAGAACAGATTGTGGACAAAGGGAGAGGAAAGCGGTAATTTTTTGTTAGTAAAATCCATAGCCTTGGATTGCGACGAAGACACCTTGCTGATCATGGTAGAGCCGATTGGTCCAACCTGTCATAAAGGAACAAAGACGTGTTGGAATGAAGAGGAAACTACGAATTTCGGTTTATTAACGCATCTTGAGAAAACAATAAAGGATCGTTGGGAAAGTGATTCAGCAGATTCATATGTCGCTGCGTTGAAAAAGAAAGGAACCCATAAAATTGCTCAAAAAGTCGGGGAAGAGGCAGTTGAGGTCGTAATCGAAGCATTGCGCTCAGATGACCATTTGTTTCTTGAAGAAAGTGCAGATCTGTTATTTCATTATTTACTGTTATTGAAAGCAAAGGGTTATTCATTGAACGATGTGCTTTTAGTTTTGAAATCACGCATGAAATAGGGCTTTTTTCATCAGTTTGTTATACCTTTATAACTCATGGAAGACTTCGATTTTTACCCACAGAAACCTGAATTAATAGAGCAAAAGACGAAAGGTAAACTTTCTACAACTGTATTGTCTGTTGTATTATTTGTTATGACGTTTCTATTTCTTTTTTCGGAAGAAGTGGATTTCATTTTTCACCTTATAATAGTTCTACTCATTCATGAATTGGGACATTTTCTGCTAATGAAATTGTT
>CAISOQ010000308.1 GCA_903887095.1 uncultured Flavobacteriia bacterium | reverse complement strand
GATCTTATGAAAACAGAATTGATTTCTCAGGAGGAATTCGAAAAAGTGCGCAATCAATTTGAAAACAATTTTGTTAGCTCAAATGCCTCTATCGCAGGTGTGGCAGAAAATCTTGCGGACAACCACGTTTATTACGGAAGTGCAAGTCGCGTAAACACACAACTTGATGGTTACATGAAAGTTACACGTGAGGACATTCAACGTGTTGCTAAAAAATACCTAACGCAAGATGCACGTGTTATCCTACATTATTTACCAAAAGAAACGAAATAAGCTGACCGCCATGAAAAAGTTTTTCATTCTTGCAGGATTGTTATTACCTGCTCTCGTTTTCGGTCAATTAGACCGTTCAGTGCGTCCGGCAGCTGCCAAGGCGCCAACAATTAACATTAAAGATTCAGAAGTTTTCAAGGCTCCGAACGGAATTACCGTGATCCTTTCTGAAAATCATAAACTTCCTCGTGTCTCCATTGATTTGGTGATGGGATCCGATCCTCGTGTTGAAGGTTCAAAAGCTGGACTTTCAGAAATGGCCGGCTCATTGATTCTTTCGGGTACTTCGAATAGATCTAAAGACCAATTAGACAATGAAAAGGATTACATCGGTGCATCATTAGACGCAAGTGATAATTCAATTTCTTTGTCTTGCTTGACAAAGCACTTGGATAAAGGCTTAGTGCTTTTTTCTGACGTCTTGTTAAATGCCAATTTCCCTCAATCGGAATTTGACCGTATTAAAAAACAAAATGAATCCGCTTTACTTTCAGCAAAATCTGACCCAGGTACAATGGCAGACAATGCAGAAAAGAGAGTGAATTTTCCGAATCACCCTTATGGTGACGTCATGACCGAAGCATCATTGGCAACTATTACAAGAGATGATGTCGTGAATTATTTCAAGGAAACATTTACTCCAAACGGAAGCTACCTTGTTTTTGTGGGCGATATCAACAAAGCGCAAGCTCTAAAAATCGTGGAGCAATACTTTGCATCATGGACAGGCGTTGAGCCAGTAAAAGCTGCAACAGGCGACGGAGCTTTTAACAAAGGGAATAGAGTGATTTTCGTTAAAAAGCCAGGAGCAGTTCAATCTGTTATCCAAGTTTCATTTCCAATTAAAATGCGCACAGGTGATCAAAACCAATTGCCTTTAACCGTTTTAAATGGTATTCTTGGTGGTGGTGGTTTTGGTACACGTTTAATGCAAAATTTACGTGAAGACAAAGCGTACACGTATGGCTGTTATTCTACATTGAATGTTACAGAAGATGGATCTTGGTTGTCAATCGGTGGTAATTTCCGTAACGATGTAACTGATTCAGCAATTACACAGATTCTTTTCGAGTTAGACAAAATCACAAGTGATTATGTGAAAGATGATGAATTGAATCTGACCAAATCATCTATGGCCGGTGGTTTTGCACGTTCGCTTGAGCGTCCTCAGACCATTGCGCGTTTTGCTTTGAATATTATTAGCAACAATCTGAACAAGGATTACTATCAATCCTATTTGAAAAGATTGGAAGCAGTCTCTAAAGAAGACGTCCTTCTAATGGCTCAAACTTATTTCACAGCAAAGAATTGCAATATCGTTGTTGTAGGAAATGAAGAAATTCTTGAGAAGCTAAAGCAATTTGATGGTGACGGAAAAATTGAAATGCTTGATGCATTCGGTGGCGCTGTCAAGGAAATGAAGAAAGCAGACATTACAAAGGATCAATTGATCGAAAAGTATATCTATGCTGTGACAAATACGACTACATTAAAAGCTGCAGCTAAAAAATTGAAAAAGGTTAAGTCAGTTGAAAAGAAAACAGAATTGAGCATGGCTCAAATCCCTTTCCCTTTGAGTTCAACAGATTTATGGGTTGCACCAAACCATGAAGGTCAAAAATTGGAAGGCCAAGGAATGACATTCCAAAAATCTTATTTCGATGGCACAACAGGTGGCTCTTCAAGCATGCAAGCTGGAAAGAAAGACTTAACTGCAGAAGAGATTGACGCGAAACAGAAAGCAACTGGATTATTTCCTGAATTGAATTACTCAAAAACAGGAATGAAATATGAACTAATGGGAATCGAATCTATCGAATCTGGTGATGCTTATGTTTTAAAAGTGATGGATGGATCAAGTGAGACTTTTGATTATTTTGATGTAAAATCAATGCTAAAAGTAAAATCGCTTTCAATCCGAAAAGAAGGAGAAGAAACGGTTGAATCATCAGCAACTTTTGCAGATTTTAAAGAGGTAAACGGGCTTCTTTTTGCACACAAAGTTTCGATTGCAATGGGCGAAGTTGTTTTTTCTGGAACAATTAAATCGATCACTATCAATGGAAGCAGCGATTTAAACTCATATAAATAACAATACTCGGTGAACAAGTTAAATGCCGTCTCTGAAAAGAGGCGGCATTTTTTTTGTAATTTCACGTCACAATTTTGGTTTTACCATTGAAGAAAATTCTGCTTTACGCGCTCTTGCTCCTTTTCAACTTTCAACTGAATGCTCAGGGAAAGATGAAGACCCTCTATTTTAAGGAAGGCAGCACAGAATTAAGTGGCGCATCTGCAAGACAATTAAAAAAGATAAGCAATACCTATTTAAGGGGAGACTTAATCCTTCAGTCATTTTATGTGTTCAAAGATTCAGCACAAACTGATCCATTGATTGATACCTTATGTGCTAAAAGGTTGAAAGCAGTATTAAGGTCAATGGGCGTTGTTTCAACAAGAAATCTTCAAACCGGTTCTAAAATATTGGTGCATGGACCCGATGAAAACATTAGTAAGCAACTAAGGAAAATTGATATTCGCTACACAACTTTTTCTGAAATTCCGTCCGACTCTTTAGTTGAAATACAAAAAGCAGCCATTGCAGACAATAATAAAATTGAAGAAGTTGCAGTTTGGAACGACACCAAGAATCCAAATGCAAAACCCAAATACAATGTACCTTATCTTCTGAACATAAAATTCGTTGAAGGAAAATCCAAAATTCAATCGGAGAGTTATGCTGAAATTGAGCGTTTGTTTTCCTATTTAAAGAACAATCCTAATCTTACAGTTGTCATTCGTGGACATGTGTGCTGTGGAAATAATGATCGAATCTCTAAGAATAGAGCGAAGGCCGTTTTCAAGGAATTAAGTCATCGAGGAATTTCGAAAAAGCGCATGCAATACGTTGGCATGTCCAATCGAGACCCTTTGGTTTACCCGGAGAAATCAAATGCCGATCGTCAAAAAAATCGCCGTGTTGATGTTAAACTTATGCTTCTTGAAATAGAAGCAAAGTAATGACCAAATGAAATCCTTCTTAACGGCTGCAATTCGAACCTTTTCAATATACTTCTTCGTCCTGTTTATTAGTTTATCAACTAGTTTCGCTCAGGAGTCCAACTTTAAATTTGATGCACCCGAGAATGAGATTCGTTGCATGCGTCATTTTCGAGTAAATGCACTTGGATTAGATTCTGTAAACGCCTTTTTATTGGCAAAATTTAGTGAACAACTCTACCCTGAGCGATTGGATTTGCAGTTGCGTATGCTCAAAAACAAAGGTGAATTGCCTTCAGATTTGGTTTCGACCGATGAACTCAAAAAATATCCTCAAGTTGACAATTCGAATTTCAAGGTTGCTTTCCAAACGCGATTTGAACATTACTTTGATACCGTAGCGTCCAACAACGAAAAAACAAGTTGGAATTTCCTTGAAAAATCACAGCTCGATACAACGCGACTTTTGTGGAAAAAAGCAGTGCATGGATATGACCCAGAATGCATGGTGATCGGCACTTCCGAAATGATACTAATTGTTTTTAGAGGAACAGATGACATACGTGACAATCGTTTTGCAGAATGGATTGGTACAGATTTCAATATCCGAAAATTCCAATCTGACAGTGTTTTTAATTTCGCAAAACTCCACAAAGGATTTTGGAAGAGTTTTGAATTGATTCGAGATGATCTGAAAAAGACCATAGATAATTTAAATCCTGAAGGAAAAAAAATCTGGCTCAGTGGTCATAGCCTGGGTGGCGCAATGGCCATTCTTTCTGGGTTGTATTTAGAAAAGTTGGGGTATGACGTTCAAGGAGTTTACAGTTTTAGTGGACCAAAAGCTATTGGAGACAATGTATTTAGCGAAATGGCCAACCAATCGTTAGGAAAAAAGATCCAACGATTCGAATATTCATTAGACCCCGTTTCAATTTTATGGTCGCCAGGATATGAACCCGTAGGACAGCGAAATTGGTTTGACAATGCTGGAAAAGGAAATTACAAGCTCTACACAGAATGTCAGGAACGATATTTTTTCCATCGACCATTTGAATTTAGACAAAGACGTTTTGCGTCGGATGAAAAGAAAGAGGCGGCGAGGTTAAACCGAGAAATGAATTGCGGAAGATTAACCAAACTTCCTTATCGACTTTACCATCACAATACGCAGTGGACTGTAAAAGCGACTTACATGCTACTTCCTCATGAACTGAGACAGGAATTACCCTTTCCACAGGACACCTACCCGTTTATCTATTATGGATGGTCAAAAGGGAGATAATTGTAGTTACACATAGTCTATTTTTTTTTGACTAAATTGCAGTTCATTCACTAATTGACTAAAAAAAATATGCCATTTAATCGGTCATCTGTTTTTCTTGAAGTGATAGAAGGTCTTTCCAAAAGTCCACATATCAATGATGGTAACATTGTAGAAATGGCAAAAAAAATCCTATACAGTGGTGCTCAATTCTTAAAAATTCAACGCGCGAATGCTTGGCTGATGGATGATGCAGAGATTAAGCTAAGTAATATTTGCTCTTACGATATTTCAAAAGATGATTACTACATGGAAGGTGATCTTTTGGCAGAAGTTTTTCCCATTTATTTTCGCCATATACGAAGAAATGACATCATTATTTCTGAAGAAGCACAAAAAGAGCCTTTTAACAGTGAATTAGTCGAACCATACCTAGCTCCACTTGACATTCGTTCAATGATGGAAGTCCCTATCTTATCTGGTGGAAAAATAAAAGGAATAATCTGTTTTGAACAAACAATTTCGACACGTGAATGGAGCAATGATGAACAACATTTCGCAATTGCATTGACGCAACTGTTAACGCTCACCATTGAAACACACTACAAGAATCAGTACCGAGACGAATTGGAAAGATTGGTCAATGAAAAATCCATACTCATTGCCGAAATAAATCATCGCGTTAAGAACAATTTAGCAATCATTACAGCATTGATTCGCGGTGAGATGACTAGAGCAAAAGACAACTACCACAAAGATTTATTTGAAAACCTGCTGTCAAAATCTTTTTCATTGGCCACGTTGCAGAGTTCTATGTACCAATCAAAAAATTATGACCAAGTCAATTTTAGCCATTTCATGCGTGCTTTGATTTCAAACATGAGTCAAACCTATGGTCACAATAAAAATGTTCTTGTCGATGCAACATTGGGTGATATTGATATAGATGTATCCAAAGCCATTCCATGCTCTCTAATCGTAAATGAAATTCTTACCAACAGCTTTAAATACGCCTTCACTGGTAATCGTAAAAATCATCTCTCCATCAAAATAGCCAACCAGGAAAACCAAAAATGTTTTATTCAGATAGCAGACAATGGCGTTGGTTTACCCGATGATTATGTAAAGAAAGGCACTGGATTCGAATTAATTGAAAGCTTGGTTGACCAAATTGATGGGAACTTAGCCATAACTTCAAGTGAAAAAGGAACGGCTATCGAACTTACATTTTAAGGTTAGTTAATCTCTTCAAATAACAATTCCAATTCAGGATCTAGCTTGTATGAGAAAACCTTTTCAACGCCAAGTTCTACAGGCAGAATCATTTCGCGTTCGACAATTTTAAATTCACGAATAATTTTTTCTCCTTTTTCATTGGTGAATTCCACCTTCAATGGAAATTGAAAAACTTCTTCTTGGGCTTGACGAATAATAAAAACTGATTTGCCGCCCGTTTGATCGAGAACTGTTTTTAAGACAGGGTGTCCTGTTTTGTGCAACCAGTTTTCAAAAAATTCACTTAAATCAATGCCCGTGCTCTCTTCCATTGCAATCCTAAAATCGTCAGAATCTGCATTTGAAAGTCGAAATACCGAATAATAATCGCGTATTCCTTGATGAAAAAGAGAATCGCCAACTTTCATGCGCAACATATGTAAAACCCAAGCACCTTTCTGATAGGAATTAGGATTTAGTAACTTATTAATATCTGCAACTTCAAGTTCAACAAGTGGATGAGGGTATTTTTTATAAAACGAGATCACCTCTTCCCGATCCATTCTCAATTGATCATAAAATCGTTTCTTCCCAAATTTCTTTTCAAGGTAAATATTCGTCATGTAGGTGGCAAAACCTTCACTGAGCCAGATGTGCTCCCAATCACTTTCAGAGACTGAATTACCAAACCATTGATGCGCGATCTCATGCGCTAAAAGTGGTTCCGATGAACGTTTACCGCTCAGTGCATTTTCATCATAAAAAATACATCCTGCATTTTCCATTCCTCCATAGCGTGTCGTGGATTGAACATTGCATAGTTTTTCGTATTCATATGCACCCAAATAATCAATGTAAAATTTAAGTATTTCAGGCGCCAAATCAAGATCATACAAGCTTTTAGAAGAATTGTTGGGATATACCGCACTTGAAACAGGTATACTGTCCACTACGGCCACATCCTTGATTGTCATTTCCGCAATACCAACAACCATAACCTTTGTGGGAAGCACTACTCCTGAACGATATTCCCAGGTTAAAGAGCCGTCTTTTTGAACAGATTTACCTACAAAAGCGCCATTCGCAACTACATCGTATTTTTCAGGAGCATTTACAATAAAAGAAACCATTGCCTTGTCCGAAGGATGATCATTACATGCGAACCAATTATGCGCCCTATTCGGCCAGTTGTCTCCAAAAAATGTTCGATCTCCGTACTTGTTTTTTCCAATAATAAGCCCATCTGCTGGGATTCCCGAGAACCAAACATCAATCGATGACTTCAAGGGCACATCATTCTTTGGTGGCAAGATTAATAAATCATTTTGTTGCGAATAATTGGCTTCCACTCCATTCCAAAGCAATTTTTCCACCTTCATGGAAGAAGACAAATCAAGAATAACCGAATCGGCGGATGTTTCTCTAATGAGATCAATTGATTCATAAACTCTTATGTGATTTGAGCTATCATTCACCGTCAAACGCACGGAATAATTTGTCACATCCAAATGAGGATGCTGAGCCATTAATTGAAACGTTGAAACTATAAAACCTAGAAACAATACTTTTCTCATCTGCACAATCATTTACACTTTCAAAATAAAGATACAGTTTTTGTGCGGAGCTCCGATAATTCTCTGAACTAATTTAGATTGTTCGAAGAAGATTGTTAAACAATTGAATATTCCTTTTATTCTCGAAAAACGTTTTGAATACAAACCATTGAATGAGAAAACTCTTTCTTCCGCAGAACAATGTTTGGTTATCTAATTTACTTATCGGAAATTAGTGTTCGCTAAATTTTAAGTTATGTTTTGTCCATTTATTATCATTTTGTTATTCGTCGCCTTGCTTGTTTCGATGTGTGGCTTGTATTTTTTATCCTATGTGCGTAGAGAAGGTCTTGGTTGGTTATCAAAAGCGGTTGGAACTTTATCCGTTGGCTTCGGGATTTTCGTCTTTTTTGGTGGAATCATTGCATCAATTACTATGGCTACTTGCCACAAAGGAGGGCATCATGGTAAACACGGCTGCATGGGACACAAAAAACACTGTTCGGACGAGTCGTGTAAAAGCAAGGAAGAGGTTCATTCAGAAATCAAGGTATACACCTACCGTAACGACGCGGACACACTTTCAAAGGATAACAAGAAAGTGGTGAAAAAAGAAGTCAAGATTATTCGCGAGTAGGATTTCGAATTGTTATAAATTGCAAATATTCCCGTTTAAGAGAAAATACGTGGTATCTTTGTATTAGTTCTTTGGGGTCGTTTTTGGATTTGACAGCGATAGCGGTAGTCAAGTGTCAGCATGCAGAGCGTTGTGGTGAAGCTCTATAATATCTTGTCACGAACAATAATTGACAATACGTCATACGCACTTGCTGCTTAATTAACTGAATGTTAATTGGCTTAATCGATTTGAAGTATAGTAGGATCGACAAGTACTTCCTTCAGGCCTCTGCCCATTAGGTCTGATATCTGGGAGTTCAAAATTTTGGGCTGGTGAGTGTGATCGTTCTAAGCACTCATAAGACAACAGAACATAAGCTATGGATTTGGGTGTTCCTGTCCGTCCCATAGTCGAAAACTAATCAGGAAATAAGCATGTAGAAAGCTTGAAAACTCATCGTTTGGACGAGCGTTCGAGTCGCTCCGACTCCACCTTTTGCCCTGCGTAGCTCACGGATTGATTCCGAGGTTGTGCAGGGCTTTTTTTTTTGCGAAAAAAGCTCAAGAGTTCAATTCGTTCAAGAGTTCAATACGTTCAAGAGTTCAATGCGTTCAATAGCTTAAAGGTTTCAATCTTTAAAGAAGTGTGACTCAATTAATAGCTTTTAGTACTTTTGTTTCATCAAGGGCAATTAGCTCAGCTGGTTTAGAGCACTACCTCGACAAGGTAGGGGTCACTGGTTCGAACCCGGTATTGCTCACTGATTTAAGAAGAGAATGAGTGCGAAAGCAGCATTCTCTTTTTTGTTTCTATCAGTTCTTCTAGAATTTCAACTCTTTAATTTTTGAGTACATTTGTGCCTCATTTATACAAAATCAATAGCATGACAATTGCAGAAAACATGGTGGTTACGTTGAACTACAAGCTTTCAAACCACAAAACAGGTGAAACAATCGAAGAAACAACTCCTGAACAACCAATGGTATTTCTTTACGGTGTTGGTGGAATCATTCCTCGATTTGAATCCAATATCAGTGGCATGAAGGTGGGTGATGCATTTGATTTTCATATTGAGGCACATGAGGCTTATGGCATAAGTGACGACAGTAAAATCGCTATGATTCCGCTTCATGTTTTTCATGATGAGCAAGGAAAATTTGACCATGACTATTTCACTGTAGATGCGATGATTCCAATGTCGGATGGCGATGGTAATCAATTGCGTGGAATTATTCGCGAAATCAATGAAGAAGATTTAAAAATGGACTTCAACCATCCATTGGCGGATACAGACCTTCATTTTTCAGGAAGCATCGCTGAAATTCGCACTGCAACAGCTGATGAAATTGCGCATGGTCATGTGCACGGACCAGGTGGACACCACCACTAAAAAGCAATCAATAATTTTGCTTTAAAAGATCTTCCTTGTAGTCGTAAGGATAATTTCCATATTTATCTACAAGCAATCCTATGTTGTAAACACTTCGGGTATATTTATTCGATAGTGCCACGATACAAATCGTATCTTTCCTTAATGAACCGTAGCAGGTGGTATTCCCATGCCACCAGCCGGTATGGAAAAAGAATGAACTACGACCGGGCATTTCTTTCATACGTATCCCTAAACCGTAATTGTTGACGCCTTCATTTTCGTAGCTATACCCTTTATACATCTGCTTTCTCAATGAATCACTTAGGAAATCATTCGAGTAAGTAGCCATGTCCATTTTTAAAAGATCGTGTGCAGTAGTGTAAAGGTTTTTATCCCCATAAACGGCGTCGAGGTAATCAAATGCTTGCGGCACCATACCAGAATTGTAAGACTGTGAAATTTCCATTACATTCATTTCGTCGCTTAAGATGAATGAATCTTCCATGTGAAGTGGCTCAAAAATGTACGCGCGCATTGCTGCTGGAAATGACTTTCTCGTCACCTTTTCGATGATTAAGGCTAACAAAGAGAAATTGGTATTGCAATAAGCAAACTTCGCATCGGATCTGAAATTAAGCGGAAACTTATGCTCCTTCAATAAATTCAACACATCATGATTGTGTAATTTATTGCTTAACTTCCAATTGCCATAAGTAAAGTAACCGTAATAAGGAATGCCACTTCGGTGATTCAATAACATACGCACTGTGATTCCTTTGTAAGGTATTTCTGGGAGGTATCTTCGAATATCTGCATCCAATCGAATCAGTTTTTTATCCACCAGTCGCAATACGCACAAAGCCGTTGCAACTTTGCTAACCGAAGCCACATGCAATGGCGTATGTGCATCGACCATTTTTTTCTCTCGAAAATTCGAATAACCTTGTGCTTTGTAGAAGAATACTTTTCCGTTTTTTGCTACAAGAAATTGACCGTTAAAGACATCCGGCCCGAGAATATTCTTGTAAAATTGAAATGCATATTTTTTCTTTTCCTTGAGTTCTTTTTTTGTGGGAACACGAAAATCAGGGATCAGTTTTATTTCATGTCGACTAATTCGATCATAGAGCCTATTTCTTTTCTCCACAGCAGTTTCGCAGGAATTTACCGTCCAGAAAAACCCAACAATCAAAGACAAAAAAAGGATTTGTTTCACAGAAATAAAGCTAAGAACAAGTCACGCTTGCTTTTTACTTATTTCAGATTATAATCAACAAGGAATATTTAATAATAAAACTTTAATCTTTAGGAGCTGGTATTGACAAATGAAAAACTAGTCCATTTTCATATTCAAAATCACATTTTCCATCAATTTGATCCGTCAAAGCTTCAATCAAGTTCAATCCCATACCAGCATCTTCATCTCTTTCTTCTATTATCATTCCTTTTCCGTTATCCTTCACCGTAAGCTCAATCATTTGATCGTTCGCTATTTTCAATCTAATGTCAATCTTAGGTTGCAACGTATCATCAAAAGCATGCTTTATCGCATTCGTAATGATTTCATTTAAAATCAAACCCAAGGGTATGGCAACAGAAACATCAATGTTAATGGGTTCTACTTCCATTGTTACTTCAATATCTTGTTGAAGTGCCACTGAATTTTTAATTTCTGCAACCAATTCCGTAATATAGGTTTCCAATTCTACGGCAATTGCACTTTTATTTTGATACATCTTTTGGTGTACCAGTGCCATTGACATTATTCTGTTGTGAACGACCTGAATCGCATTTTTTGTTTCCTTGTTTTTCGAGCTATTCATTTGCATATTTAGCAAACTGACAATCACCGCTAAGTTATTTTTTACCCGGTGATTGACTTCTGCCAACAGAACCTTTTGTTCCTGCAGCGAATGCTCTAAGGCCTTTTGCTGCGTTTGATGTGTAATCGCGATAACAGATGAAAAAATAATGGAACAGATGATTAAATACACGAAATTAAGATGGCGCTGTTGCGCTGGATCTACCCGTTGATCAACTAAAAAATTTAAAAACCCAGTTTGAAAACTAACAAAAACCAACAGGATGCACAAAATCAAATAAATCGCATTTACATAAAAGTGAATTCGGTTTTCTAATCTTCTGAACAACAAAGAAATACCTGTTATCATTAACGTAAAATGAATGTGCGTATACGATTCCTCCCCTGTTCGAATGCAGTAAATCGCCATAAGCGTTGAACTCGTAAAAAACATCAAGGAAAAAGCCAACATTGTGCGCTTAAGCCTATTAAAAATGAGTGAAGTAATATAGATCGGGCATGCGAAAAGAATGTAAAAACTCGTTTCATTCTTAAAAATAAACTGCCCGTACAAAGCCGTTACGATAAGACAAACAATCGCATTTATATTTATGATGTTTACGGCCTTCACCAATCGGTTTTGGAAAACATCATTACTTGGAAAGGCACCAATATTAATTAATCGCGTGATAAAATTCATTGCCTTGAAATTACTATAAATTTGAGAGTGCCAAGAAAATTAAACTCAATTCTACTTCTTGCTTAACTTTGACATTCAAAAAATAAGAAATGCATAAATCGCTTCTTTTCATACTAATAGGCTTCTCTCTTCATCGTGCTGTTGGACAAACTGAAGTTTCACGCATTGCCTTTGGTTCCTGCGGGCATCAGGATAAACCCCTGAAAATATTTCAGACCGTAGTGGAACATCAACCAGACTTATTTATTTTCCTCGGAGACAATATATATGGAGACACTGATAAAATGTCGGTTCTGAAGAAGAAGTACCGCAAACTGAGAAGAAACAAAAATTTTCAATTGCTGGAAGACAGTGTGCCGATCATCGCAACGTGGGATGATCACGATTATGGCAAAGACGAT
>CAISOQ010000307.1 GCA_903887095.1 uncultured Flavobacteriia bacterium | reverse complement strand
TTAATTATTTTGGATGAGCCGACAACAGGACTAGATCCTCAGGGAATCATCGAAATTCGAAATTTGATACTTCGTTTGAAAAACGAACAAAACAAAACCATCGTTTTATCTTCACATCAACTATCAGAAATTGAGCTGATTGCAAATCGAATGGTGATTATCAATCAAGGCAAGACAATTATAGAAGGTTCTGTAAGTGAATTATTAAATTCACAAGAGCTCGTGGTTCGACTAGAAACAGACAATATTGAAGCTACACAGCAATTAATTGAACTAAACTTTGCTGAAGCTAAAACAACGTTAATTTCTTCAGATTCATTGGATGTTTTTATTCATCGTGACAGGGTACCACAGCTAAACAGGCTTTTGGTCGAAAACAACATTGGCGTAATGGCTATTGAACCCAAGCGCAAACTCGAAGATTATTTCATTAAGACTATCCTCTCCTAGTTATGCTGTTAAAAAACACGTACAATGAATTTGTAAAAATACTCTCAAAGCCAAGGAGTTATTTGGGTATAGGCGCTTTGACATTGTTGATTGGCATCATTATTTTTGCTATGAAAGTGGATGGCAACTCCATTGTTTCTTTTGTCACGGCTAGTTTCGAACAGACTTTAACTTTCAATGGAAAAGTGATAAATGGAAATCTCATCACTTTCATCATCTTACAAATGCTCATTGTTCATATTCCGTTGCTCGTGGCGTTGGTGACAGGTGATTTAATTTCAGGTGAAGCAGCAATGGGAACGATACGAATGTTGGCCACGAAACCAATTTCCAGGACTCAAATTGTGCTATCCAAATTCATCGCCGGCGCATTGTATACCTTGTTCTTAACATTATGGCTTGGTCTAATGGCATTAGGGTTATCACACCTTATTTTTGGTAGCGGTGATTTAATTGTTTTAAATAGTGATGGAATAGTGATATTGCCTGAAAATGACATCCTTTGGAGATATGGGGCTGGCTTTGCTGTTGCTTTTTTATCATTACTAACCGTTTCTTCATTGTCAATCTGCCTATCTACTTTTGCAGAAAACTCAATAGGTCCAATCGTTGCCACAATGGCCATTATTCTCTTATTTACGATAATTGGAACCCTAGATGTTACAGTGTTTGATTCTATTAAACCCTACCTTTTTACGACACACATGGCATCTTGGAGAAGTTACTTTGAAGATCCAGTGCCATTCGCATCGATAAAACAATCCATCATTATATTGTTAGTTCACAATGTAATTTTCATTTGTGTTTCAATTATTGGATTTAACAAAAAAGACATTACATCATAATGAAAACGTTATTCATACTTTCACTGTCTTTGCTCCATTTTGGTGTATTTTGCCAGACATCAACTGAATTATTAAACAAAGTTGTTTCAAAAATAAACACGGTCAAAGATTATTCAGCAACAGCAAAGATTTCCGCAAATATTCCAATGATTAAAATCTTGCCTTCCCAGGCTACAATTTATTTTAAACAAAAAAACAAATTCAAAGTCGTCTCAAAAGGCATTGTCATTCTCCCAAAACAAGGATTCACGGATCTGAATGCATTTTTGAGTAATTCCAGTAAATACCAATCACTATTGGGAGACACGTCAGTCATTAATTCAGTTAAAACAGTCGTAATTACTGTGATTCCTAAAGGTGATGGCAACGATATTGTTTTAGCGAAGCTCTGGGTGGATTATGCGCGATCAGTCATAATGAAATCTCAAATTACATCAGCGACGAATGGTTCGATTACTACAACCTTCACCTACGGAGATAAAGTATCATTTGGATTGCCAACTAAAATGGTTTTTGAGATTGATGTCAAAAAATTTAAATTACCCAAAAGTGTTGCTGCTGACATCAACCA
>CAISOQ010000306.1 GCA_903887095.1 uncultured Flavobacteriia bacterium | reverse complement strand
GGAGGAAGAATTCTGCGATACTTTCCAAACATGGTGATGACTGAAATTGTCCCTTGCTGAACAGTTGTGAAACAAGAAATAATTGCAGCTATAATAACTCCGATAACAATAATAGACGTTGGCATATTGAAATAATTTAAATCAAAGCTATACATTTATTCTGCAGTAAATTCTGTTTTTTTGTATTATTATTCATCTGTTTATATTTTTCTAAAAAACTATGAAATCAGTCACTTATATACTATTTCTTATTTCAATTGCTTTAATCTGTTCTTGCGATGGTAAGAGTAATGTAAATGATTTGAAATCTTCAGATAGTGAGGAGGAAAATGATAGCTTGGAGAAAAATGAATCGATAAATTCAAATCTTGAACTTGATGCAACTCTAAAGGCTTATCAAGGTGTTGTTTTTCAATTGAAAAAGACTTCAAAGAAATATGATATTATTGTTTACGTAAAATCTTGTGAGGACACTTATTGTGAAGGGTCCGGTAAAATTGAATTATATGAAAAAGGAACAACTCATTTGGTTCAAGTATTTCCAATGAAAGAGTTATATGTTGAGTTGTCCCAAGGTGGGAAAATGATTGAGGGTGTAAATCAAATGTATGGCGACAATGGAGCTGTAATTATGGATGATTTTAATTTTGACGGCACTGAAGATCTCGCAATTAGAGATGGGAATTATGGAGCATATGGCGGCCCTTCATTCAACGTGTTTGTTTACCATTCAACAAAAAAGAAATTTGTAAAAAGTGAAGAGCTGACAGAATTAGCAAGTACGAATCTGGGCTTTTTTGATGTGGACAAAAAAGAGAAACGATTGACAACTTTTTCAAAAGATGGCTGCTGTTGGCACATTGCTACAAAATATGCGATTGATAAAAAGAAAGGATTAATAAAGGTGTATGAATCTATTGAGGATGGCACAAATGAAGGTATCATAATCTCTACAGAGCGTAAATTGATTAAAAATCAATGGGTGGAGTCTATTGATACTTCCGAGGTCAATCCTTATGAATAAAAAATGCCTTTTGAATTCTGTGCCAATAACTTCTTTTAAATAACTATTTTTAGCCACCCCAATAAAAGAGGTCAATTTGCTAAACAATGTTGTTCAAAAACTATTTATTTCTTGTTTCGGTTTTGATTTTAACTCTATTGCATGGTCCAAAAACCTTCGCACAAGGAGATGGAATTATTTCAGGTAAAGTCATTGATAAAGCGACTGAAAAGCCGGTGGAATATGTATCGTTCAAATTATTTAATGCGAAAGATTCCCAACTTGTAACTGGTATATATACAGATTCTGAAGGTAAGTTTTTACTTGAAAAGATAGCCCTCGGCAACTACTATGCGAAATTGACATTTACAGGATATGTGCCATTTCAATTGGAAGGGGTATTGCTAACGCCAACTACCAAGGTGTTAAACTTAGGGACTATAAAAATTGAACCTGAAAAAACAGGTGAATTAAAAGAAGTCAAGGTGACAGGCCAGTTGGATGTATTGAAAGCGGGTATCGATAAAAAAATATTTAATGTTGCTGAAGACAATACAGCCAAAGGAGGAACTGCTAATGATGTTTTAAGTAAAATTCCTTCTGTTGAATTAGACCAGGATGGCAATGTAATGATGCGCGGAGATGGTAAAGTTACGATTTTGATTGACGGTCGACCGAGTTCTTTATCAGGTGGAAACGGTAAAACACTGCTAGATGCTTTGCCTGCCGGCTCAATTGAGCGAATAGAAGTTGTAACCAATCCATCTGCAAAATATGATCCGGATGGGACTTCTGGTATCATTAACATTGTCTTGAAAAAGAATAAACTTAAAGGATTCAATGGATTGATAAATGGAAACATAGGCACTGGTTTCGTTAAGAATGGAAATGTGTTTGATGGAAATGCTTCTTTGAGTTTTAGGAATTCATTTTACAACATTTATGGAAGTTATGCAGGTCGT
>CAISOQ010000305.1 GCA_903887095.1 uncultured Flavobacteriia bacterium | reverse complement strand
TGGCGCTCGCTATAGTGCAAGAATTATAAGAATCAACTACATAACATATGAAACGTAAAAATCTTATCATCGGTTCAGTTAGCTTAGTTGCAGTAGCAGCTATTATTGCAGCAATGCCATGGCAAATGGATTTAAAGAAGGGTGCTTACCAAAAGAAAGACATTCGTTCTCTTGAATCCCATGCTGCGGATGATGCTCGTAAATGGTTAGAGGCTCGATATATTGATCAGGCCACAGGTCAGCCTATTACTCCTGAAAAATTGGAACTTGTAAGAAAGCAATTTCATATGAGTGCAAAAAGCAAGAACATTGCTTTTGAAGAACAAGGACCAGACAATATTGGTGGACGAACCAGAGCAATACAAGTTGACCGTTCAAACAACAATCGTTTGTGGGCTGGTGGTGTTTCTGGTGGACTATTTGCTTCTACCAATCGCGGAAACCTATGGACAAGAGTTGATGAATATATCAATGCAGGTGCTTCGCCTTTCATCTCAAGTATGACTCAAACAACGGATGGTACTTTGTTCGTTGCTACAGGTTCTAACCAAGAAGGTTTTGGAGGTAATGGAGTATGGTATACCTCCGATTTAGGTCTTTCTTGGAATAAGATTCCAGGTACTACTATCGTAACTGAAATCGTTTCTTCAGATGCAGACAATTATGTATGGTTGGCTACAAGTTCTGGTTTAAGAAAATGGAAAATCGGAGACGCTTCCCTTACTACTGTCAGCGCAGGCAGTGGTGCATGTACTGCTTTGAAAATTTCAAAAGATGGACAAGTTATCGTCGGTGGTTTTGGAGCGAACAAAACGTTTGTATCAAATGATGGTGGTTCTACTTGGATGGACAAATCAGGCTCTGGTGCCGGATTGGTTCCTCAAGGAGCATCGAGAATTGAATACGCTATTTCAGCAACAAGACAAAACGGAAACTATTCCTTGTATGCTGTTAGAACAAATAGCAACCTCGTGGGAATGAACGTTTCTCATGATAATGGTGTTACTTGGTATCAATTTGTTGGGGCTTCTGGAACTCCGAGCAATTTGGATATTTTCAGAAACCAAGGTACTTATAATTCAATCGTAACTGTTTTGCCAACGGATAATAAAAAAATACTCATTGGTGGAATCGATATATGGCAATGGAAACAAACGGTAAACAATCCACCTTCTGGAGGATTTGAAGTGCTGACACAATGGTTCCTTCCACCTTTCTCTTCAAAATACGCACATGCTGACAACCATGAAATGAAATGGGACGCATTAAATAGATTATATATTGGTAACGATGGTGGAGTTGGTGTAACGGATGATTACGGCGATAATTGGTTTCCTGCAAACAGAGGTTACAATGTAACTCAATTCTATGGAATTGCATTTGACAAAGATGGAGCAGTTATGGGAGGTACTCAAGATAATGGAACACTTTATAATGACCACACTCTTTCAACTTTCAAAGAATTCCGTGAAGTAAACGGTGGAGATTGTTTTGAGTGCGAGATTTCATTCTTCAATCCTAAGGTAATGATCTCATCTGTTTACTACAACTCAATTTCGAGATCGGGTGACGGCGGTGCAGTTTGGTCATCTTTTGTACCAACACTTCCAGGAACTTATGACCCTGCTGGAACAGATGGAAGTAATTATCATCCTTTCCATACAGAATTATTTTTAGCTGAATATTACGATTTAAATTCAGAAGATTCAGTGACTTTCATTCCAACAAAAAATTATGCTGCTGGATCAACAATCAAAATACCAAGTCTTTCTAGTGGAGACAGTATGACATATACGACTCCAGTTGCATTGACTTTT
>CAISOQ010000304.1 GCA_903887095.1 uncultured Flavobacteriia bacterium | reverse complement strand
TTCTTCGGTAAAAATGTGCAATCCATGCTTAAATTGGGCCGTGCACAAGGTGTTGCTATCGCTGCGAGCTTGAGTCACAATGTTCCTTTTGAGGAATATTCTCCAAGACGCATCAAACAAGCTATCACTGGAAATGGTAACGCTTCCAAAGAGCAAGTTGCCGCAATGCTTCAAAAGCTTCTAAATTTTGATGATCTGCCAAAATACCTTGATGCTACGGATGGATTAGCAGTTGCCGTTTGTCACCACTATTCGAAAGGTATTGGCGAACACAACAAGTCCAAATCCGGTAACTGGGAGTCCTTTTTAAGGAACAATCCCGACAGAAAAAAAGGATAGGCAACATGTCGTTTAAAAATATCAATGGCGGGAATTTGAAGTTTCTCGCTAATCTAGGCTTATGCCTTTTTATTGTGCTTTATGTGCTAGCGGCCCTTGCATATCCCGGAGGCTCAGATTTTCACCCACGCAATCAAGGATTTAGTATAATTGAAAATTATTGGTGTGAATTACTCGGCAGAAATGCAAAGAATGGTGAACGAAACGTTGCGCAACCACTTGGAATATTGGCACTCATTACACTGAATTCAACTCTTACGCTTCTTTGGTATAGAATCAGTTACGCTATCAAAACTAAAGCAATATTGCAACAATTAATTCTCTTTTGTGGAATCGGGTCAGTGCTGTTTTCTAGTTTTATTTTCACTAATTGGCATGATCTACTCATCGGAATATCAGTGCTGATGGGGCTAATTGCTATTTTGCTCACGCTATTTTTATTTAAGAAGCAACACATTCATCAATTAGGCCTACTGTGTGTTATTTTAATTGCCTTAAACGTCACAATCTATTTTTCCAATGTGGGAATTTATTACTTGCCGCTTTTACAAAAGTTAACCTTTGTATGTGTATTGCTTTGGTTCATTATCCTAAACTTTACAATTGATTAAACTTCTCATTAACGATGAAAAATTCTATTAGGCAACGAAACATTCTTCCACCGCGTGATTTTGCCCGAAGAATGTTTGTGTTTTTCTTAATTGCCACTGCAATGATACTTGTATCGTTATGGATTGGAATCCTAGGCTATCATTATTTCGCTGAATTAGCTTGGACAGACAGCTTGTTGAATGCTTCGATGATTTTAGCAGGGATGGGACCAGTTGATAAACTAGAAACTGAAGGTGCTAAAATTTTCTCGTCTTTCTACGCTCTCTTCAGTGGGGTGGCTTTTCTAACAACTGTGGCTGTTTTTTTATCGCCACTTGCGCACCGATTATTGCACATATTGCATATTGACGAAGATGATACTGAAGAAAATTAATTAGTTTGATGGGTGTTCAGGGATACCGAAAAGCTTTGGTGCATGCACTGGATTCGAATTACTTTCTTTTAAAACCTCCTCTGAAATTTTGGATGCTTCAACATTCAATGAATCCAAAACTTCTGAATAAATAGATCGCATTAATTCTTGCTGGGATGCGTAAAAATCAATACTGTTTTCAAAACGCACTCTACTTACGTGAAATTTCTTCAGTATTTCATTCCCACTATTCTTCATCAACTCCTTAAAAACCGCTACATGTGAATACTTGTTCTGAACATATGATTCAACAAGACTTATTTCTTTTAAAATCATTACGGTTGTATCCCTTGGAACAAGATCTTTAGGCTGCTGAAATCCATTCATTGATTCAGTGCAAGAAAAACATCCAAGAAGCAATAC
>CAISOQ010000303.1 GCA_903887095.1 uncultured Flavobacteriia bacterium | reverse complement strand
ATACTATTATTTTGGTTTCATGAGGGCGTAAATTTACGACAGAACTCAGAATTAAACAAGCATCTTCTCTATTTTCACAAAAACAAACCTCTCTTCTTGGAATTTAATAAAGCACTGGTTGTCAGAATCATCCTATATACATGAGAATTCGACTATTCAGAATAGCTAGAAAAGCCCGAAATGGTAGGGATTACCTTAAAAAAACGATTATTTTTGCAGGAATCCAAGAATGAATGAAATCGATTTATCTCTATTTTCAATTACTTATCACTGTCTTTATCCTAAACGCGTGTGATAGTGAAACAAAAAAATCTGTTAGTCCGACTGAAGTTTTTGCTGATTCCGTATTTGACAATCATAGCTATTCGAACATCAATAAAATTCGAACAAAGCACCTTCATATTGATTTAGATGTCAATTTTGAGAATAAAACAGTTTATGGCATTGCACGTCATGAAATGATTAACAATGGCACTGATACAGCTATTTTTGATATTAAAGCGCTTGACATCCAAAAGATTACACTAGGAAAAAAAGGTCAGGAAAAAGAAACCGATTTCATGATTGGTCAATGGGATAAAGATTCTATAATTGGCCAACCTTTGATGGTAAAGATTGATCCCAAAACAACTTTGATTAACATTTACTATAAAACAACTGAAAAAACGGAAGCAATAGATTGGTTGATGCCCGAATTAACAACTGGTAAAAAACATCCTTTCATGTACACGCAGGGAGAAGCCATTTTGACAAGATCCTGGATTCCTTTGCAAGATTCACCCGCGAACAGAATCACCTATTCTGCTTCGGTCAAAGTTCCAGAAGGATTGTTGCCCGTAATGAGTGCAGAAAATCCAATCGAAACAAACGAAAAAGGAATATATGAGTTCAAAATGGAGCAACCTATTCCAAGCTACCTCATTGCCATCGCTGTTGGAAATTTGACCTATAAAAAACTGGGTTCAAATTGTGGAGTTTATTCAGAACCTGAACTAATTGGTCAGTGTGCGAGCGAATTCATCGACTTGCCGAAAATGATTAAAGCGGCAGAAAACTTATACGGCAAATACCAATGGGGACAATATGACCTCATCATGCTTCCTTATTCTTTCCCTTTTGGAGGAATGGAAAATCCTCGACTCACTTTTGTTAACCCAACTGTTTTGGCTGGTGATCGGAGCCTGGTTTCACTAATTGCACACGAATTGGCGCATTCTTGGTCCGGTAACCTCGTAACGAATCGTTCGTGGGATGATTTCTGGTTAAATGAGGGATTCACAGTTTATTTCGAGAATCGTATCATGGAATCGCTTTACGGAAAAGAAATTTCGGACATCTTGGCACTGATCGAATACCAAGAATTACAAGCTGAAATCATCGATATTTCGAAAAGTGACCACCCTGAAGACACAAAATTAAAACTTAAATTGAGCGGCAGAAATCCGGATGACGGAATGACGGATATCGCATACATTAAAGGAGCATTTTTTCTTAAAACTTTAGAAAGAGATTTAGGTCGACAACGATTCGATAATTTCCTGAGATCCTATTTCAAAACCTATGCGTTTAAAACGGTTAACACTGAAACATTTTTAGAATACCTGAAGGTAAATCTTTTGGAGCCAAATGATTCAGATTTCAACGCAGAAGAATGGATCTACAAGGAAGGAATTCCAAAAAATTGCTATACTATTCGATCACCAAGAATGGAAAACGTGCAAAAACTAGCAAAACGTTTTGAAGCTGGAGAGAATATTTTTGAGGAAGTGAAGTGGATCAAGATCAAAGGAAAGAAAAAACGCAAGAAGCAAATAATTCGACTGGAAAGATCCAAATACATTACGCAGGAATGGCAAGCTTTTATTCGTGAACTTCCTTCAAAAATGGATCCTGCCCTCTTAAAGAGATTGGATGTGCATCTGAATTTCAAAGATTGGGGAAATTCTGAAATTATGTGTGAATGGTATCTCCTTGGAATTAAAAGTGGCTACAAAGAGTTGAGACCATCGATTGAAAAATTCCTAATGAAAGTTGGTCGACGTAAATACTTGATGCCAATTTATTCTGAACTTGCTAAAAACAAAGAAGATTTGAATTGGGCAAGGAACGTATTTTCAAAAGCGAAAGAAAATTACCACTTCGTTTCGAGAAGCAGTATTCAAACCGTTTTGAAATAATTGAAGTCTTAACTTATGAAAGTTCTACAGAATTTTCTGCAGAACTTTTTTATTAATTCATCGATGAAAGCTTTTCTTCCAAAATAGCAATCTTACTTAAGGCATCGGCTTCTTTTTTCCTTTCTCCCACAACAACTTGTTCAGGCGCACCTGCCATGAATTTTTCGTTTTGAAGTTTATTCTGAACGCTTTTCAAAAAGCCCTTCGTATACTCCAATTCCTCCTGGATTTTTTTCTTTTCCGATTCAAGATCCACCGTATCACCGAAAGGAATAAAATACTCGTTGGAATTGACTAGAAATGAATTCGCATTAGTTACTTTTTCAGTTTTATATTCTAGCATTGAAAGATTACCCATCTTTAAAATAACTGGATCAAAGCTAGAATCCAAATCTTCATTTTTCTTAACAAGCAAATCCATCTTCACTTTGTTCGCAATATTGTTTTGCTTGCGTACATTTCGAATATTGGTGATCACCTCTTCTGCTACTGAAAAATTCTGAAGGACTTTACTATCAGAATCAGAAACAGTTGGCCATTCAGCTATAATAATATCTTCACCCTCTTTTCGTTCCCTTATCAGGTGCCATAATTCTTCTGAAACGAAAGGTGTAAATGGATGAATAAGTTTTAAAATGCGTTCAAAGAAATCTTTTGTTGCCTCCAA
Organism: uncultured Flavobacteriia bacterium; assembly: GCA_903887095.1. Classification (GTDB taxonomy): domain Bacteria; phylum Bacteroidota; class Bacteroidia; order Flavobacteriales_D; family Crocinitomicaceae; genus M0103. The sequence continues at coordinate 2,794 of CAISOQ010000303.1, read as the reverse complement.
CGTATTTTTATCAATTGGTTGCTCATATCCCGGTTTGATCATTTCTAAGTACCATGAACAGAAATCATCCCAAACCAATTTGTAAATCGCCATCAATGCTTCAGAAATTCTGAACTTATCAAACAAATCGTTTATTTCAGCGAGCTCTTTATTGAATTTGGCTTCAAACCATTCAATTGCTTTAGTAGAAGATTTCGGCTGATCCATTTCACGAACTTCCCACGAGCTCACCAATCGGTAGGCATTCCAAATTTTATTGGTAAAATTCCGTCCTTGTTCGCATTGTGAACTATCAAAAGGCAAGTCATTTCCAGCCGGAGAGGAAATCAAAATACCTAACCTTACGCCGTCTGCACCATACTTTTCGATCAAATCCAGAGGGTCTGGAGAATTTCCTAACGACTTAGACATTTTCCTGCCTAATTTATCCCGTACGATACCGGTATAGTAAACATTTTTAAATGGAAGGTCTCCCAAATACTCATATCCAGCAATGACCATGCGGGCAACCCAAAAGAACATAATTTCAGGGGCTGTTACCAAATCATTTGTTGGATAATAGTACTTGATTTCTTCATTATTCGGATCCGTCAAGCCATTGAATACCGAAATTGGCCACAACCAACTTGAGAACCATGTATCCAATACATCTTCATCTTGCTTCAAATCACTTTTGGTGATTGCTCGTCCAGATTTCGTTGTTGCTAATTCAACTGCTTGTTCAATGGTTTTGCAAACAACAAAATCTTCTGAACCACTACCGTAATACCACGCAGGGATCTGATGTCCCCACCACAATTGCCTTGAAATACACCAATCTTTGATGTTTTCCATCCAATGCTTATAGGTATTCTTAAATTTCTCTGGATGGAATTTGATGTTTCCATTCATAACGTTATCCAAAGCTGGCTTCGACAATTCTTTCATGTCTACAAACCATTGCAATGATAATTTCGGTTCAATTACAGCATTTGTTCTTTCAGAAAATCCAATTTTATTGATGTGATCTTCCGTTTTCACAAGATAGCCTTTGTCGTAGAGTTCTTTTTCAATCGCTTTTCTCACCTCAAATCGATCCATTCCTGCGTAATGCATTCCTTTTTCGTTCAGAGTTCCATTATCATTGAAAATATCGATTGTTTCAATGCCATGCTTCTTGCCCAACTCATAATCGTTGGTGTCATGCGCAGGTGTCACTTTTAAACACCCTGTACCAAACTCCATGTCTACATACTCATCCAAAATAATTGGAATTGTTCTGTTAGCAATTGGAACAATCGCATGTTTACCATGTAAATTTTTAAATCGCTCGTCGTTTGGATTAATACAAATTGCAGAATCTCCAAGGATTGTCTCCGGACGCGTTGTTGCGATTGTCAACCATTGATCGTCACTTCCTGCAATTTTATAGCGAACATAAAATAATTTGGAATTCACTTCTTTGTGCAACACCTCTTCATCAGAAAGCGCAGTCAATGCTTCAGGATCCCAGTTTACCATGCGCACGCCGCGGTATATCTTCCCTTTTTTATGCAAATCAATAAAAACATCCAACACAGATTCTGAATATTCAGGATCCATTGTAAAACTCGTTCGATCCCAGTCACATGAAGCTCCAAGTTTCTTTAATTGCTCAAGAATAATCCCACCATGCTTATCTTTCCAGGCAAAAGCGTGTTGTAAAAATTCATCACGTGTCAAATCTGCTTTACGAATTCCTTCTTGACGCAGTTTCTGAACAACCTTCGCTTCGGTTGCGATAGATGCATGATCTGTTCCGGGTACCCAACAAGCATTTTTGCCAAGCATACGGGCACGTCGCACTAAAACATCCTGAATTGTGTTGTTCAACATGTGTCCCATGTGCAAAACTCCCGTCACATTCGGTGGAGGAATGACAACCGTATATGGCTCTCTTTCATCGGGTACAGAATGAAAATAACCTTTTTTCATCCAGTGTGCGTACCATTTCTCTTCTGCTCTCTGCGGCTCGTATGTCTTTGGAGTCTCCATGAATCGTTTGTTTTACAGGGCGCAAAGATAGCAAATCTGAAAGGAAACACCCATACAAATCCTTGCGAAATGGGAATTGTTTATCTCCGAAAATTGTGGGTGATTCCTATCTTTGATAAAAAAATCGCGTGATGTCTTTTCGTATCTTTCTCTATTTGGTTGTTTTACTGTGCTTTTTCACTTCCTGCTATAAAGGAAAATCTGTTGACCTTGTCATTCACAACGCAAAAATTCACACGATGGATCAAAGCGACCACACAGAAGAGGCAATCGCTATAAAAGATGGGAAAATCATAGAAGTTGGTCCAGAGAGACAAATTCTCAATAGATATAGTGCAGAAGAAGAAATAGATGCTGGTGGAAAAGAAATTTATCCTGGGTTTGTAGATTGTCATGGACACCTCCTCTCTTATGCAAATCAATTATTGAGTGCTGACCTCGTTGGCTGTCGTTCAAAAGAAGAGATGATTGTGAAAGTTGAAAAATACCAATCAAAAAATCAACGTAAATTCATTATTGGACGTGGTTGGGACCAATCGCTATGGACTGACAAAACATTTCCAACCAACAAGGAATTGAACAAACTTTTTCCAGATATACCCGTTTGCCTAATTAGAATTGATGGTCATGCTTTATTGGCAAATGGTGCGTGTTTGCGTTTGGCAGGAATAGATGAAAACACCAACATAAATGGTGGTATCATAACGATGGAAAATGGTCAATGCACGGGTTTACTTATCGATAACGCTATGAACACTGTCATGGATCGAATGCCAGATTT
>CAISOQ010000302.1 GCA_903887095.1 uncultured Flavobacteriia bacterium | reverse complement strand
TCCCCTTTTAAAAAAGTTGAAGATTTAATCTTAATTTTTCTTTATCCCAAAATTGTATTTAAGAGACAACGAAATAGTTTGACCAAATGTTACTTCTTGCCAAACATTGTCTGGACCAGTTAAATAATTGTTGTCAGAATCTGGGTTTAATGATGTAGTAATAGACTTGTTTTTTTCATTGTCAAATTTTTGATTTCCATTTAAATCCTGAAAATAAACCAATGGTTGAGCTAACAAATCCTTAACATTGAGTTTTAACTCTAAGCGTTCTCCAAATGTTTTTGCAAATTGAAGATCAATAACATTTCTGCCATTTTCCCAAACACTTGGTTCTTGCACGTTACCAACAATATAAATTCGTTGTCCAACAATATTGTAGTTGGCACTTACTGACCAAGATTTTGTTGGGTGATTGTAAAACAATCCGGCATTTACTATGTACGGAGATTGGCCTTGCAAAGGTCTGTCACCCCCTGAACCTGCAACATCTGCTAAATCAACTCTCGAACGAATTAAAGACATGTTAGTGTAAACACTTGTATTATTCCAGAAAATATGCTCTTTATTTTTACTAACAAAACCAAGTTTCAAACGATATTCTAACTCACACCCATAATTTTTTACGGAAGGGATGTTTGTATAGTAAAGTTCTGGTGCTCCAGATGTACCTGTTCTATTTATCAATTCGATAGGATTAGTAAAACTTTTGTAGAATCCAGAAACACTAAACACTTGACTCTGTCCAGGGTATAGTTCGTAGCGAATGTCATAGTTTTCTATTGTGGCACGCTGTAATTCAGGATTACCAGATAAAATATTATCAGTTATGAAATTATAAAAAGAGAAAGGTGCTAATTCTCTGAATTCAGGTCGCGATAAGGTTTTATAATAGGAAAGTCTTACATTCATTTTTTTGTTCAGCGCGTACACTAGATTTAAGGATGGTAGAAGATCTACAACTGTTGTATCAATAACTTGAGGTAAGTTTGAACCAAACTCTATATAATTGAATTTCTGATTATATGATTCAACTCTAGTTCCTCCAATAAAGCGGAGTTTCTTAGTTAATTTGGCATCGAACTGAAGGAAACCAGCGTGCAATATTGAAGCTGCTTGGTAACTATCATCTACGTTTGATGCCTCATCTAGTTTAAATCCGCCTTGACCATTTTCTAACAAACCTAGGTTTTGCTGGGAAAATATTTCGTTTTCATTTTGCAACAATACAAAACTGTTGAAACTACTTCCGTTTGGTTTGTATTGAGAGAATCCGAAATTTCTTGCTTGAAAATCACGAGATCTATATTGGCTCATGCCTCCAATTTTAAATTCTACTTTATTACTGTCCTTGTCATCACCAAAAGCAAGAGTGTAATCGTATTTTGCGCTATAAATTTTTTCATTTGAAGCAGACCAAAACATGTTTCCGGCTGCTGTAGGAATGGTACCGTTCGATTGAATTACAGCTGCATACTGTTGTGTGGAATCATCCTCTAATAGAGAATATTTTCTATAAACAACCCTTCTCAAGTTAGGAACATCTCTTGAAATGTCACTGAAGCCAGTGTTCCAATTTATGGTTCCTTTCTTCAGGTCGTGTTTGCCAATGATTTGTGAAGTTAACAAGTTGTTTTGTGTGTACCAAATATTAGTAGAGCGCTCCCATTGATGTGGATCATTGTCTAATTCTCTCACGCCCTTGCGAACATTCACCCTGTCATCGGAATTAATAGAATAAAGATTTTTGAAGCTTATTTTGTTTTTGTTGTTCAGCTTTAGTTGAATATTTAGCATCGCACTATTCATAACAGATCGCGTAAAGACGGAGTCATTCAGCTCCATTTTAGTTACGACACCAAGAGCTTGTTCTTCAAACTCTCTTCTTATAAGTGAGTTTGTATTTAAATTGTTTTGATAGTTATAGGCAAAAACGAAACCTAAACGCTTTTCATCTTTTAATTCGATGTTTTTCCCTAATGAGTATTGTAGAGAACCATTCGGTAAAGCGGCAACATATTTTCTTCCCCAACTAAAGTTCATTAGTTTCGCTAACTCTCCTTTTTCGTCTTTTGAAATACTGCTAAAATCTTCCGTTGCAGGAATTCCGTTAGGTATACTTCTAGAGGAAGAGCCCATTCCAAGAAAATCAAGTTTACCACCATCATATGTGGCAAAGTCTTTAAAGGTTGTAAGTGTATTGAATGCTCCTGACAACTGAATAGAATGAAAATTCTTCTCTTTTGGCTCTGTTGTATTAATATCAATGACCCCACCTGCGAACTCTCCCGGCATTTCAGGGGTGGCAGTTTTAATAATAACTAAATTGTCTAGCATGTTCGATGGGAAAATATCGAAAGAGAATGCTTTTCTGTCGCTTTCTGAGCTTGGTAAGGATGCACCATTTATTAAAGCAAAATTATATCGGTCACTCAATCCACGAACGACAACAAATTTATTATCTTGAACACTCGCTCCACTTACTCTTTTTAGTACATCACTGGCTTTACTATCAGTTGATCTTTTTATACTTTCAGCCGTAATACCATCAACAACTTGAGCGCTGTTTCGCTGCATTCGTATTAGGTTTTCATTAGATTCTTTATTAACAGTCACTTTCACAGTGATTTGACCGATTTCACGAACGATTTTGTCAAGGCCAACTAACATTGAATTTGTGTCTTTTTCTTTTACCTCAACATCCGTTATAATTTTCGAATTATAACCGTTATAAACGAATGATAGGCTATAGGTTCCAACTGGCACTGATTGAATTACAAAAATACCATCCAAGTCAGTCATCGCTCCTTTACCTGTTAATCCATCTATCGAAACTTTAACACCCGGGATTGTTTCATCAGTTGCGCTATCGACTAATTTACCTGAAATAGCTCCTGTTTGAGCAAGAAATAGGTTGCAGTTTAGAAAAAATGCAAGTGAAAATAAAAGATTTTTAAGCGCCATTATTGTGAAATTTGGCGCAAAGAAACAGCGAATATTACACTGTCATTTTAACTGAAGGTTAAGTTTAGTTAATGATAGCTTAACATGGGGTATTGTTTGCTTTATATTCCTTCTTCGATGTATTTGTAACCAATTCCTTTTACAGTTTTGATACTACTTTCACCTATTTTTTCTCTTAGTTTTCGTATGTGAACGTCAATTGTGCGGTCACCAACTACAATGTCGGAGCCCCAAACCTTTTCAAGAATAACATCACGTTCGAAAACATGGTCAGGTTTTGAGGTCAAAAGAGCCAATAATTCGAATTCTTTTCTCGGTAACTGAATTGTTGTTCCATCTTTCTCGACAAGGTATTTTTCTCGATTTATAACTAGACCTTTCGATTCAATGGTTTCGTGATTTGACAAACCTTTCCTTCTAAGCAGGGCACTAATTCTACTCATCAAAACTTTGGGTTTGATGGGTTTAGAAACGTAATCATCTGCACCCGCATCTAATCCGGCAATTTGGCTGTAGTCTTCTCCTCGAGCAGTGAGAAAGCATACAAGTGTATTTTGAAAACCTGGCATTTGACGGATTGCTTCACAGACTTCAATACCATCCATTCCGGGCATCATGACATCCAATAAAACCAGGTCAGGTTTGCACTCCTTTAGGTTAATTAATCCTTTTTCACCATTCTCAGAAGCGTAAACTTCGTGACCGTCTTTCTTCAAATTGTATGTTAACAATTCCCTGATGTCTTCTTCGTCATCTATGACTAGTACTCTTGCCATTTGTATAGATTATAGTTCAAAAATACTAAATTAAGAGTTGATTAGATTAATAAAAGATCAAGTATGGATTTCTTGTTAGAAAACAAAAAAAAAATGATATTTTATTATGGAAAAAAAGTAATTTTGTCGCTAGTAGTAGTAGGTTAGGTTGATTAGTGTAATGAGAGCCTCGGACGCCCGTCCGGGGCTCTTGTTCGTTTAAATTCTTAATTATTTCTATTTTTACGCAAGTATGAAAGTCAAAATTTTATTGGTTGAAGACGACACCAGTTTAGGGTTCGTAATTGCTGATCAGTTGCGTTCGGATGGTTATCATGTAACTCTTTGTTCAGACGGAGCAGATGGATTTCGACGATTCAATAGTGAGGAATTTCATTTGTGCATTTTTGATGTAATGATGCCCAAGAAGGATGGTTTTTCACTTGCGCGTGATGTTCGGAAAATCAATGAAATAATTCCCATTCTTTTTTTAACAGCTAAATCCATGACTGAAGACAAGGTTGAAGGATTTAAATCTGGTGGAGATGACTACTTAACAAAGCCATTTAGTGTGGAGGAATTGCAGTTGAGAGTTAGTGCCTTATTAAAACGAGTCAATATAGTAATGAAAACAGCAGAAGAAGCGATTATTTCTGTTGGTGAATACAATTTTGATACCCTTAACTTTAAATTGACTCATCAGCGTTTCGAGAAAACATTGACCAAAAAAGAAGCTCAGATACTAAAAATACTATGCAAATTTAAAGACCAGGTTGTTCCTCGTGATGTTGTGTTAAATGCTGTATGGGGACAAGATGATTATTTTGTGGGCAGAAGTCTTGATGTGTTTATCACGAAGTTGAGAAAGTACTTTAAAGAAGATGAGCAAATCACCATATCAAACATTCATGGAATCGGTTTCAAATTGGAAGTAAAGAAATGACTTACATTCTGCATCTTGAAACGGCCACAAAAGCATGCTCTGTCGCACTTTCTTTGAATGGAGAACAAGTTGCACTATCTGAAATGATTTCCGCCGAATATTCCCACGCAGAGAATTTAACTGTTTTTGTGCAAAAAGTGTTGGATGAGGCCCAAATTTCATTGAGTGATTTAGGTGCTGTTTCTGTGTCTTCAGGACCAGGATCGTACACGGGACTTCGAATTGGTGTATCTACTGCCAAAGGGTTTTGTTATGCGCTAGGCATTCCGTTGATTGCCGTGGATGCGCTTCAATCGTTAGCGCAACAAGCTTTATTGAGACATCCAGGGAAAAATCTATGTGCAATGATCGATGCACGCAGAATGGAGGTGTTTTCAGCAATTTACAATGACTCTTTTCAACTAATCAAGCCAATTTCAGCCGATATTCTTGATGAAAAAAGTTATTCCGAATATGGTTCATTTGTCTATTTTGGTGATGGGGCAGAAAAATCACAAAATTGCTGGCAACAAAGAGGAGTGCAGGCGGACTTAACAATTTTTTCTTCTGCTGTTGGTCAAATTAAGGAAGCTTACAGGAAATTTAGAGATCAAGAATTCGAGGATGTTGCTTATTTTGAACCTTTTTATTTAAAGGATTTTGTGTCAAAATAAATTAAAGTCGAACAAACTTCAATTCTCCCAAATTACTGTTTTCATTCTTTAAGCGAACAACGTAAATAGATTTGGGTAGATGCATCAAATCAATGGTTGTTTCTTTCGAATTGCCGCTTAAATTTCCTTTTAAAAGAGTTCTTCCTGTTAAATCAATAATTTCATAGTAAAGATCCTCATTTGATTTTTCAGACTTATTAAAAATTGTTACGCTATTAACAGCTGGGTTGGGGTATAATGAGAACATGCTTGTAGCGATTTCTTTTTCGTCAATACCTAGATCATACACATCAAAATAAGCGTCAAATGTCGTGTTGTAGATGTCAAGTGTGTCGAGATAAACGGCATTGAGAATATTCGCAATGAGTGGATTGGCACCCCAATTAGCAAAAATGTAACCTGGATTAGGAATTGCTTCAATTTTAATTGGAACACCATTAAAGTAAATTCCTTGCCACGGGTATTCGGAAGGTTCGATGGTACTTATGTGAATTTTGCCCGCACCTTCTGGATGCACATTCAGTGTTAAATTAACTTGATTCGGAAGGTTGAAATTTGATCGAATGTGCTGCCTGACTTGCGATGAACGAGCTGACAATTCATCCCTAAAGGTTAAATGGTTGTTGTAATAGCTTGTCATTTGCTGTGGTATTTGACTTGGGTCCCCCCATCGCGCATATTCATTTTGCATTTCCACAACAGTTTGGTCAAAGAAGTATTGTTCAAGTGGTAACAAGCGATCGGTATGGTATTCTGTATTCATCACATCTGCAAATCTGTTAATGAAATAGTCTCTGAAACGATTGTTTTGAATGCCTTTCAACCAAATATTAATAAATGGATTATCCGGACTTTGTCCAAGCATATAGGCAATATGGTCATCATAGGCTGATGTCCAGCCATTTGGATTCAGGCATAATTCTAAATCTATTGTACAAAAACGGTAACGAAACCCTGTTTTATTAGATCGTACAATTTTTATGTTATTTCCTGGCCAGTCATTGTTACCCATCCAAGATTCAGCAATGATGTAGTCATTGTAATACTCCATATCGAAGTATTGGTCAGCTTGGTCCCAATAATTTGCATTAGCAGGATTCAATTGGTAAAAATTGATATAATTAGTTGTAAAAGTATCAACCGGCGCTCCATGCAATGAGCGTAGAATAAATCCTTCCCATGCGCTTAGAGAAAGTATATCTAGCGAATCGGGATCAGCGCCGTCATGCTCTTGGAAATACTCTGCATCAAACTTTTCTCTCAATTCGTATAGACCAAAATAACCGCCATTAATATAGACCGTTGCAGGTCTCCAAGCAGAATGGTAGTTGTGAGTTGTTCCCGCCATTGCCTGCGTTTGAAAAGCGTCTTTGTATGGAAAAAAAAGGTATTGATTACTTCCATTACGCATATAAAATTTGCTATACTTCGTTCGCAATGGTCGGAAAGGGATAATGCTGTCGTAAATAGCTCCATCTCCAAGGATGTTGTTGTCGAATTCTAATCGGAATGAGTGTTGAGGCTGGTATCGACTTCCGCCCCAACCACCGTCCACCTGCATGCCTGAATGTTGACTGAATCGAAGTTCTTTTTGATCATTGAAGTAATCGACGTAAGCGGCTCTTTCCCAATCTTTATCCCAATTGTCAAAAATTCCTGTTGGACCGTAAAGGTTTGTATTTTCAGTCGTAATGGAAATGATTGGCGTGGTGTGATGAATTCCTAATAAATAGGACGCGCATGCAGATTCGCTCGGTAATAAATCAGCACTAAAGCATCTTGCCTTCATGACCGAATTCATGAAAATCGGAATTGGTGAACCATTGTAGAGTGCAGAACTTGCAGTAGGTTCTGAACCATCAAGCGTATAGCGAATCTCAGAATTACTGGCATTGGGATTATCGATGGTGATGTTCAATAACGAGTCATAAATTCCGGATGGTGCTGAAAGAACTGGTGACATTAAGAAATTTGAATAAGTTGCAGAAGAGTTATTGCTGGCTCCTGGAGTTGGTGTCCCGAAAAGCACAGCGCCAGATGCTGCATCTGGGAAACGACCTCTGCTGATATCCAATGATTGACAATCTACATATAGACTGCTCGTGAGAATTCCGGATGGTTCATACAAATAAACAAATTCACCAGCGTTTGAAATACTGAAATTCGTGTGTTGATAGTTGCTAGGATCAACAGTTTCAAACAAATTAGTAAGCTCATTCATAGAAACCAATCGCATGTCAAAATAAACCACGTCATAACTCATCGCAGGATCTGTGCTTGCCACGTCAAATGCAAGTGAACTAATATCTCCTGCAACTATTCCGGCCGCACTAAGTTCGCTTGCCAAAACAAGTAGTTGGTGGCGAGAACCCCAGTACCAGTTACCGTAAGGGGCCGGGTAGTCAGTTGTACTGTTTTGGATGGTTCCCGTTCCGATAGTTTGACCATTCAATTGTAAATTTGGACGCTGATTGACAGGAGTTCCATTCGCGTGTGAACATGAAGCATCGCTTCCATCTTGAAAAGAAAATAAGGTTGAAGCAAAGGGGGTGGACGACTGATTGAAGACAGAGTTTTGAGTGTATCCGGCTCCATCGTAGGCGCAAATGTTAATCAGCACATTTGAAAAACCATCCCAATAAAAAGGTGTGCTGAAATTATGTGTGTTCCAGCCAACCACCGGATTATAATCTGTTGAAGTTAAAACGTGTGTAAAGCCACTTATAGGTTTGCGATTCTTTTTGCTGCAAAAGACAGGTTTAAATTCGCCTGGTGACATTTTGATGTTAGGGAAGGTCCACTTTTGAGGCGCCAAGGGGTCATCTGTAAGTGCAAAATCCAGCAAAGAAATAGTGTCGGAAGACGTATTGTATAATTCGATCCAATCCGGGTAATCACCATTTTCATCTGGTAATACGAGATAATTTCGATTGCTTCCTTCGTTAATGACAAGTTGCGCAAAAACGGAACTATTTAAGAGGAATATGAGCGTTACGAGAATAAATCTATTGAGCATAATGGGCGGTTTGCACTTAAGGTTAAATGTAAGAAAATTTATTTAAGAAAATTCTTTAAAGCCGAAATATACGTTTTGTTGAATTCGAAGTCATTGTGATTCTGCCCCCTTAATGCAATAAATTGACTTTTTTCGTTCAACAATTTAGAGAGCATCACAGAACCATCGAAGGGCAAAATATCATCCTTGTCGCCATGAACGATTAATACCGGTTTTACAATTTTCTTGATGAATTCATTCGTTTCAAATTTATAGTTTAAAAGAAAAGAAGGAATGAAGGGGTATCTCCTTTGCGTCATGTCAATTAAAGAATAGTACGGTGCAATTAAGATAAGTTTTGACGGATGTTGAGATGCAGTAATCATTGCAGCAGAGCCCGTACCAATGGAATATCCAACAACAATGATCGAATCTTCAGCGTACCGCTTTGTCATTGATTTATAGGCAAATGTTATGTCCGAATAAAATTGTTTTTCATCGATTAGTTCGCCTGTGCTTTTGCCGAAAGTGCGATAATCCATTGAGAAGAAATCATAGCCCATATCTGTGTAAAATTGTGCAGGCTGTTCTTGGTTTGTAAGATTCCCACTATTGCCATGTAAGAAAAATATGAGACCTTTCTTTTTCTTTCGTTGAGTATGACAAAGAATTGCACTAATACTTGTTTTTTCGTCTATTTTCAGCATCAGTTCCTCTTCTTCCAATGGAAAATTGATCTTGTATTTTGCTGCTAATTTTTTTGGATGAAAAATGAAATCTTCCTGCATGAAAAACATGTAGGAGCAGGCAGCGATGTACAAAAGAAATAGAGCGAAAATTAAACGCTTGAAGAATTTAAGCATGGCAAAGAGTTAGACCAATCGAAAGTAATCATTTTATAATTAGTTCTTTTAAAAATTGCTTTCCTTGACCGTTTTCTATTTTTTGAATATACGCTGAACCTATGATGTGTCCGTCGCACGTGTCGTGGTCAAGAATCTCTAGATCAGCTTTTGATTTCAAACCGAAACCAATAAAAACAGGAGTGGGTGAACACATATTTTTAATTTGCATGTACCTTTTCTTGCGCAACTGAAAGTCTTGTTCAGATCCTGTGGTAGCATTTGAACTTACTAAATAGATGAAACCATTTTTAGACAATTCGGCAATAGTCAATATTCGTTCATTTGAAGTTTCAGGTGTGATCAAATGAATCAATGGAATATTGAATTGATCTGTTAATTTGGCAAAATAGTGCTGATGTATTTCAGGACTAAGATCAGGAATGATTATACCCGATACACCACTTTTTTGTGCGTCTTTGAAGAAATTTTCTATTCCATAATTCAAAACGGGATTGAAATAACCCATTAAAACGATTGGTATGTGAATATCATTTTTAGCTGACATTAGTTGGCAGAACATTATTTTCAAATTCATTCCATTTTTTAAAGCAATCATGCTGCTTTTTTGAATTGTTGGTCCATCAGCCATAGGATCAGAAAAAGGCATCCCCACTTCTATAAAATCTGCCCCTGCATCTTGTATTGAACGTAATTGTTCTTCAGTGCTCTCTAATTCAGGATAGCCAGCGGTAATGAAAATTCCTAACTGCTGCTTTTGTTTGATAAAGCGATTCATCTTTGTTACTGTATTAAATGTTTAGCATATTCCTCCATGTCTTTGTCACCTCTTCCAGATAAATTAATGACAACAACATCATTCTGTACCAATTCAATTTTATCCAATGCCGCAAGTGCATGTGCTGATTCTAAAGCAGGAATGATTCCCTCGTTAAGTGTAAGAAATTGAGCTGCAACAACAGCTTCATCGTCCGTTATATTAATGGAGTTAGTTCTGCCGTTAGCTATAGTATAAGCGTGAAGTGGTCCAATTCCAGGATAATCTAACCCGGCTGAAATCGAGTGCGGTTCTGTAATTTGTCCAAATTCATCCTGCATCAATAATGTCATGCTACCATGCAAAACACCTATCGACCCAAGTGTTGAAGTGGCTGCGCTGTATCCTGATTCTATGCCCATTCCAGCAGCTTCTGCAGCAAACAATTCAACAGTAGGTTCATCGTAAAATTCATAAAATGCACCCGCAGCATTACTCCCTCCTCCAACGCAAGCTATTACTTTCGTTGGGAGTTCAGAGCCTTTTTTTTCTTTTAATTGGCACCGAATTTCTTTTGAAATAATTGATTGAAATTCAGCAACTATTTGAGGATAGGGATGAGGTCCTACAACGCTTCCGATGAGGTAATAAGATGCTGGATGATCAATCCAATAACGAATTGCTTCATTGGTGGCATCTTTTAAAGTTTTACTGCCGCTCGTTGCTGGGATTACTTTTGCGCCGAGGAATTTCATTCTGGCAACATTTGGTGCTTGTCTTTCAATGTCTTTTTCACCCATAAAAACGGTGCAGTTCATATTAAGAAGGGCACAAACAGTGGCCGTTGCAACCCCATGTTGACCAGCTCCGGTTTCAGCAATTATTTCTGTTTTCCCCATTCTTTTTGCTAAAAGAATTTGCCCAATTGCATTATTGATTTTGTGTGACCCTGTATGATTTAAATCTTCCCGTTTTAAATATATTTTGCAGTTATATTTCGCGCTCAAAGACTGAGACAAGTAAAGTGGAGTTGGTCTGCCAACGTAATCATGTAAAAGCTGATTTCTTTCGTTTAAGAATTGAGAATCTTCGTAAAAATTTAAAAAAGCAACATTCAATTCTTCGACGTTTCGTTGCAATAATTCCGGTATGAATGCGCCGCCGAAATCTCCGTAAAACCCTAGTTTATTTGGTGTTGTAAAGCTGTTCTTCATTGTTTCAAATGTTTTATAAATGCATTTATCTTTTCAATATTCTTTATTCCGGGTGCCATTTCAAACTTGCTATTGATGTC
>CAISOQ010000301.1 GCA_903887095.1 uncultured Flavobacteriia bacterium | reverse complement strand
GAAGCACCTGCTTTGTATATCATTGATGAATTGCTAAAGGACGGAGCTGAAGTAGTTGCATACGATCCAGAAGCGATGGGCAATGTCAAAACATTATTAGGTGATAAAATCGGCTTTGTTGAAAATGAATATGATGCCATTAATCAGGCGGATGCGCTAGTCATTTGCACTGAATGGGGTGTTTTTAGAAATCCTGATTTTGATAAGATAAGTTCTTTATTGAAAGATAAAGTCATCTTTGATGGCAGGAATCTGTTCGATTTGAATGAAATGACCGAGAAAGGATTCTTCTACAGCTCCATTGGTAGATCAGTAATTTCAGCAAACACTCAAATTGACTGATGATGGAAAGAAAAAAACGCATATTAATTACCGGTGCAGCTGGATTTTTGGGATCGCACCTTTGTGATCGATTTGTAAAGGATGGTTACCATGTAATCGGAATGGATAATTTGATTACTGGTCGACTAAAAAATATTGAGCATCTGTTCAAATTGGAGAATTTTGAGTTTTACAACCATGATGTCTCCAAGTTTATTCATGTTCCTGGTGAGTTAGATTATATTCTGCATTTTGCTTCACCTGCAAGTCCAATTGATTATTTAAAAATTCCTATTCAGACCTTGAAAGTTGGATCGTTGGGAATTCATAATTGTTTGGGATTAGCCAAGGCAAAAGGAGCACGGGTGCTAATTGCATCAACATCTGAAGTGTACGGCGATCCAAATGTTCATCCACAAAATGAGGATTATTGGGGGAACGTAAATCCAGTTGGACCTCGTGGCGTTTATGATGAAGCAAAGCGGTTTCAGGAAGCTATTACAATGGCTTATCATAATTTCCACGGAATAGAAACTAGAATTGTTCGCATATTCAACACCTATGGTCCGCGCATGCGTTTGAATGACGGAAGGGTTTTGCCAGCCTTTATCGGCCAGGCTTTACGAGGTGAGGATTTGACCATTTTTGGTGACGGTTCACAGACGCGATCTTTTTGTTATGTGGATGACCTAATAGAAGGAATTGTGCGTTTATTGAAAAGCGATTATGCACTTCCAGTGAATGTGGGTAACCCGGATGAAATAACGATTAGCGACTTTGCTGAAGAAATAATCAAATTGACCGGTACCACGCAAAAGGTAATTTACAAAGATTTACCTGTGGATGACCCGAAGCAGCGTCAACCGGATATCACGAGGGCACGAGCAATTCTAAATTGGGAACCAAAGGTTGGACGTGCAGAAGGTTTAAAAATTACGTATGATTATTTCAAAAGTTTGTCACAGGAGGAATTGATGCAGACAGAGCATAACGATTTTGATAAATACATTATCCGCTGATGAATTATTTTGCACACGAAACAGCTGTTGTTGACCAAGGGTGTCAAATCGGAGAAGGCACGAAGATTTGGCATTTTTCGCACATAATGCCGAATTGTGAAATTGGTGAACGGTGCAATATTGGGCAAAATGTAGTTGTTTCTCCAGGCGTTAAACTTGGTAATAATGTCAAGGTGCAGAATAATGTTTCCATTTATACAGGCGTAGTTTGTGAAGATGATGTTTTTCTTGGCCCGTCAATGGTGTTTACGAATGTGACCAATCCGAGAAGTGCAGTCAACAGACGCGAACAATATGCTGAAACAAAAGTTGGAAAAGGCGCGAGTATCGGTGCCAACGCAACGATTGTTTGTGGCCACGATATCGGAGAGTTTGCGTTTATAGGGGCAGGCTCGGTTGTAACGAAAACGATACCCGCATTTGCTCTTGTAGTTGGCAATCCAGCGCGTCAGATAGGGTGGATGAGTGAATACGGCCATCGATTGGAATTCAATGCGGAAGGGCATGCTGTTTGTCCTGAAAGCCAGCAAATATATTTGTTGGATCAGGGAATAGTAACTAGAATTAAATAAGAAATATCCACCAAGGTGGAATTTGAAAAACAGAAGTATATGATCAAAACAGATCAAAAAGTGAAATTTGTTGTTGTGGGTTCTGGTCACATCGGCAAGCGACATGCGGAAATGATTCGCCGAGATGAGGAAGGTGAATTGGTTGCAATGATTGATGTTCGTTCAAAAGAGGAATGCGATGCGGTTGATTTTAACGTGCCTTTTTTCTCAACTTTCGATGAGTTAATAGCATCAGGTCTTGACTTTGATGTTGTGAATGTTTGCACACCAAATGGTTTTCATGCAAGTCAAAGTTTGGCGGCACTTGAAGCGAAAAAACATGTTGTATGTGAAAAGCCAATGGGATTGTCGAAAGACAGCTGTGAAAAGATGATTTTCAAAGCGCTTCAGGTTTCCAGACAAGTATTCTGTGTGATGCAGAACCGTTATTCTCCGCCTTCTCAATGGATCAAGGAAGTTGTTGAATCTGGTACGATTGGAGAAATCTACATGGTGCAGTTGAATTGCTACTGGAACCGTGATGATCGATATTATAAAAAAGGGGGTTGGAAAGGAACCAAAGACTTGGATGGAGGTACGCTTTTTACGCAGTTTTCACACTTCATAGACATCATGTACTGGCTATTTGGTGACATCGATAATATTCAAGGGAAATTTGCGGATTTCACGCACCAAAATTCAACTGAATTTGAGGACTCAGGTTTTGTGAGTTTCGATTTTGTAAATGGAGGAATGGGAAGCATAAATTATTCCACGGCTGTTGCGAATCAAAACTTGGAGAGCTCGATTACAATTATCGGTGCAAATGGAAGCGTTAAAATTGGTGGTCAATATATGAATGAAGTTGAAGTTTGCAATATTAAAGATTATTTAATGCCAGAATTGGCGCCTACCAATCCAGGAAATGATTACGGTGCATACAAAGGTTCAGCAGCGAATCACAATTACGTAATTAAGAATGTAATTGATACATTAAAAGGAAGAACTTCCGCAACAACCAATGCGCTTGAAGGGTTGAAAGTTGTTGAAATTATTGAAAGAATTTATAAAGTAAGAAATGAGCAACTCGATCTATAATAAACTATTAGCGAAGGAAGCTAAGTTGGCGGTAATCGGACTCGGATATGTTGGATTGCCTATTGCATTGGAATTCGCTAGAAAAATTAAAGTCGTTGGTTTTGATATCAATCAAGAACGAATCGACTTAATGAAAAATCATGTTGATCCAAGTAATGAGTTGTCAGCAGCAGATTTTGAAGGGTGTGATATTCAGTTTTCTGCGGATATTCATGATCTCAATGACGTTCAGTTTTTTATTGTAGCTGTTCCTACCCCAATTGATGATTCTAATTTACCGAACTTAAAACCTTTGTTAGGAGCAAGTTCTACTGTCGGAAAAGTTTTGAAAAAAGGGGATTATGTGGTTTTTGAATCTACTGTTTATCCAGGATGTACAGAAGAAGATTGCATTCCTGTTTTGGAGGCTGAATCGGGATTGAAATTCCAAGAAGATTTTCTGGTTGGTTATTCGCCAGAAAGAATCAATCCGGGAGATAAAGAGCATACATTACAAAATGTAATAAAAGTAGTTTCTGGTTGTTGTGATGAATCTTTGGATCAAATTGCCAAAGTATACGAATTGGTTGTTGCGGCTGGGGTTCATCGCGCGGCGTCAATAAAAGTAGCCGAAGCTGCAAAAATAATTGAAAACACGCAACGTGATGTAAATATTGCATTGATCAATGAGTTGTCAATTATATTTAACAAATTGAAAATCAATACTTTTGAAGTGTTAGAGGCGGCAGGTACCAAATGGAATTTCCTAAAGTTTTCACCTGGTTTGGTTGGGGGACATTGCATCGGTGTAGATCCATATTATTTAACGCACAAAGCACAGCAAGCTGGTTACCATTCAAAGGTTATCACGAGTGGCCGATATGTCAATGACTCAATGGGTTTTTATATTGGAAAACAAACTGTTAAAAAAATTATTGCACAAGGGAAACACATACAGGATGCAAAGGTTCTTGTAATGGGTGCCACCTTCAAAGAAGATGTTAGTGATATTCGAAATTCGAAAGTGATTGATGTTGTAAATGAATTGAAATCATTTCAAGTGCACGTTGATTTAGTTGATCCACATGCTTCGTCTGCAGAAATGGAACACGAATACGGCGTTGGTTTATCAGATAAAGCAGGCAATGATTATGATGCAATTATTGTGGCCGTTAACCACAAGGAATATAAGGACATGTCTGAACTTGAATTCAAGTCTTTACTAAAGAATGAACAGGGAGTTTTTGTGGATGTAAAAGGAATTTTCAAAGGAAAAATAAAGGATTTGGAATATTGGTCTTTATAAGCGATGGGAGATTTTCAAAAAAGAATTTTAGTAACAGGCGGAGCAGGTTTCATCGGCTCCCATGTGGTGCGATTGCTGGTCAACGAATACCCTAATTATCTTATTGTTAACTTTGATAAGTTAACTTACGCAGGTAACCTGGAGAATTTGCGTGATGTGGATCAAAAAGACAATTACCGTTTTGTCAAAGGAGACATCGTAAATGCTGCAGATGTTCAAGCTGCCTTTGAATCATACGATATTACAGATGTCATTCATCTTGCTGCGGAATCCCATGTTGATCGGTCAATTGAAGGTCCAATGGATTTCGTTATGACAAATGTTGTTGGTACTGTCAATCTTTTGCAGCACGCAAAAGAAAAATGGAACGGCGAAGAAGGACATATTTTTCATCATGTTTCTACGGATGAGGTCTATGGTAGTTTAGGAGAAGAAGGTCTTTTTAGGGAGGATACTCCTTACGATCCACGCAGCCCATATAGTGCATCTAAAGCTTCATCTGATCACTTTGTTTCAGCATACTATCATACCTATGGCTTTCCTGTAAAAATGTCAAATTGTTCGAATAATTATGGCAGCCATCATTTTCCGGAAAAACTAATTCCATTGATGATTCACAACATTCGAAACAACAAGCCATTACCAGTTTATGGCAAAGGAGAGAATGTTCGAGATTGGTTATGGGTAGAGGATCACGCAAAAGCAATTGTCGCAATCTTCCACAAAGGTAGAATTGGAGAATCATACAACGTCGGTGGTTTAAATGAGTGGACGAACATTGAATTAGTTCGTTTTCTTTGTCAATTAATGGATCGTAAATTAGGCAGATCTGCAGGTGAATCAGAAAAACTCATCACTTTTGTCACTGATCGTAAAGGACACGATTTAAGGTATGCCATTGATGCGACAAAATTGGAAAATGAATTGGGATGGACACCTTCAATCACCTTTGAAGAAGGACTTGAAAAAACAGTTGATTGGTATTTGGCGAATAAAGAATGGGTTGAGAAAGTGACTTCAGGTACTTATCAAACTTATTACTCAAACATGTACGAAAATCGTTAAAATGGGATTGTTCGGCGGACTATTCAAGAAAAATTTAGCACCTTTTGATCTTTCTCTAATTGGAACGGATATTCACAGTCATTTAATTCCAGGAATTGATGATGGAGCCAGGACAATGGATGAATCAATTGCGATGTTAGCCAAATTTGAAAGTCTGGGCTACAAAAAAGTAATCACCACACCACATATTATGAGTGAGGTCTATCCAAATAATGCTGAGCGCATTTTGGAAGGTCTTGAGCATGTGCGTGAAAACGCTCAAAAATTAGGCTTAAATATTGAAATTGAAGCAGCCGCTGAATATTACTTCGACGAAACATTAGAATTGAGAATTAAAGACAAAAAACTACTCACATTTGGAGATAGTTATGTTCTAACTGAATTTGCTTTTCACAACGCTCCTCAATTCGAAGGGAAATTGTTTTTTGACATGCAAATGGCTGGTTTTAAGCCGGTTTTAGCTCATTTTGAGCGTTACCTTTACTTTCTTGGTTCTGTTGAGAAAGCTGCAGAGTATAGAGAGAAAGGCGTAAATATTCAAGTAAATATAAATTCACTTTCTGGACATTACGGCCAAGAAGTTAAAAAACAAGCGCAACGACTTATTGATGCTCAATTGGTTGATTTTATTGGTACAGATTGTCACCGTATTGACCATTTGATGCTTTTGGAAGCTAGTTTAACGAGTGAATACATTCATAAATTAGCAGATCTCAAGTTGAAAAACCAAACGCTCTGATTACTGCACTCCCTTCACTATCTCTTCAACAATTTCGGGGTTCAATAGGGTGCTAATATCACCGAAATTTGAGAAATCTCCTTCCGCTATTTTTCGCAAAATTCTTCGCATAATTTTTCCTGAACGCGTTTTCGGAAGTCCAGAAACAAATTGGATTTTATCCAATTTTGCAATTGGGCCGATGTGATCAGAAACATGCTGGTTGATTTCTTTTTTTAGCTGTTCATAATCAGTCTGCACTGCTTCATCTTTGAGGATAATGAAACCATAAAGTGCATTGCCTTTTACATCATGTGGAAAACCTACCAAAGCTGATTCTGCGACGGATGGGTGTTCGTTGATAGCATCTTCAATTGGCGCCGTTCCTAAATTATGTCCTGAGACGATGACAATATCATCAACCCTTCCGGTTATTCTATAATAACCTACTTCGTCACGAAGGGCACCATCACCTGTGAAGTATTTTCCCGGATATGCTTTAAAATAAGTGTCTTTGTAGCGCTGGTGATCCCCCCAAATTGTGCGTGCAATTGAAGGCCAAGGGAAGGTGATACAAAGATTACCCGATTTTCTGTTTCCTTCAATTTCATTTCCTTTATCATCAACCAGAGCAGGTTGCACTCCGGGAAGTGGCAATGTTGCATAGGTTGGTTTTGTAGGCGTAACAAAAGGTAATGGAGAGATTAAAATACCACCAGTTTCTGTTTGCCACCAAGTATCAACAATTGGACACGATTTATGTCCTATGTGATCATCATACCAATGCCATGCTTCTTCATTGATAGGTTCGCCAACTGATCCAAGCACTTTTAATGAAGATAAATCATGTTTTTCAACCCAACTTAAACTTTCTTTCGCTAAAGACCGAATAGCTGTTGGCGCCGTGTAAAGATGAGTGATTTGATGTTTATCAATAATTTCCCAAAATCTACCAAAATCTGGGTAGGATGGTATACCTTCAAACATTACGGTTGTGGCCCCATTTAACAGGGCTCCATAGAGCAAATAGGAGTGACCTGTAATCCATCCAATATCTGCAGTGCACCAAAAAATATCCTCTTCTTGGTATTGGAAAACGTTTTTAAAAGTGAATCCTGTGTAAACCATATACCCTCCAGTTGTGTGTACCATTCCCTTCGGTTTACCTGTAGACCCAGAGGTATACAAAATGAAAAGTGGATCTTCAGCATCCATAATTGTGGGTTCACAATGATTTGATGCTTGTTCCAAAAGTTGTGCAGCTTCAAGATCTCTGCCTGGAACCATATTTACAGGTTCATTTGTTCGACGAAAGACAAGCACTTTTTCAATTGTAGGACAAGAGATCAACGCTTCATCGATGATTCCTTTGAGATTAATTGTTTTATTCCCTCTGTATCCACCATCTGAAGTAATTACCATTTTGCATGTGGCATCTTGAATTCTTGCCGCCACAGCGGAAGAAGAAAAGCCCGCAAATACAACCGAATGAATCGCGCCAATGCGGGCGCAAGCAAGCACTGAAATGGCTAATTCCGGAATCATAGGTAAATAAATACAAACCCTGTCACCTTTTTGAATTCCTTCTTTCTTTAAGACATTTGCCAATTGATTAACCCTTGATAGAAGCTCTGTATAACTTATTGCTTGTGCTTTTTCATTCGGGTCATTTGGTTCAAAAAGAATAGCTGTTTTGTCCGGCCTAATTGAAATGTGTCTATCAAGGGCATTTTGTGTAATGTTTAATTTCCCGCCGATGAACCACGAAAAATTAGCATCATTCATGTCGTATTCAAGGACTTTTTCCCACGGACTCATCCATTCGTAATTCTGTGCGATTTCGCTCCAAAATTTACGAGGAGCTCTAACTGATCTGCGATATTGTCGGAAATACTTTTCGAGATTATTGATGGTGAATGAAGATCTGTTTTCCATGATTTAGTAATTGAATTCGTATTAAAAATAAAGAGGTATTGTAGTTAATTTCCCATTTCTCAGCATTAAAGCAGGAAAAGGAATCTTAACGTAGTTGAGTTGTTTTAAAATAGTTTTCACCCATTTTTTCTTCACATTAATCTTATTAAAATCAACATCTAAAGAAAGCAGAAATTCGCGCGATGAGTTATATGTTTTCCCTGAAAGATCTGTATAGATTTCAATGTTTCCAATTATTTTGGCATCCGCACTGTAACCGAAAGAAAGACAAATCCATTTTGGAACTTTATTATTTTTCAGAAAATGAAGGGGGTTAAAACTAAACCAATACGTTTGGCCATTGTAATCTTTTAGCAATTCTTGTGGGAAACCATTACCCAACACAGCTGGACGAAGAGCAGCATACTGTGTTGGATGAAATGAAAATTTTGGAATAATCCATTCTTCTTTAAAAATGAATTGCTGCCCTATAAATAGTCCTGCCCCTAAACCATTTGCAGCCATATCATACCATGAAAATCCCCAATCACTGCTGAATCCGTCAAAAATTTCCAATGTGGTTTGGTATCCTAGGCCTATTCCTGCGCCAAGTAGAACAGATTTTTTGCGAGGTATTCCAGACCAGATCATTGCTTCACTCGTGAGCAAACCAAATTTATAGGATGCATATAAATGACCCATTTTGTCCATTTGAAGCCAATTTGAACCATCGTTAAAAGTGTGAAAATCTGTTTGTTTTTCATTTTTATACCAAACTCCATACAGCACACTCATACTGCCAATCCACGATGTTCCTATCAGTGAAGTGGTTATGATTTTTCTTTTACATGAAATAGAAGCTGTGCTATCGATAGGTTGACCTAAAATCCCTTTCGAAATAGACAATAGAAAAAATAGCAATTTTATTTTCTGCTTCACTCAGCCGAAAATAGG
>CAISOQ010000300.1 GCA_903887095.1 uncultured Flavobacteriia bacterium | reverse complement strand
GATCTCCTTTTCTTTTTGATCCAATAAATCGTCTACTTTTTTGACGTATACATTGGTTAAATTCTGTATTTCATTCTCAGCATCCTTTGACATGTCTTCAGAAAGCCCATCATTTTTAAGATCTTTCACCATGTCAAGCGCATCCTTGCGATTATTTCTGATTCCAACTTTCGCATGTTCACCTTCGGACTTTGATTTTTTGACTAATTCTCTACGTCGATCTTCCGTAAGTGGCGGAATTGAAATAATCAAAACCTCGCCATTGTTCTGCGGTGCAAAACCTAAATTTGAGTTGATAATCCCTTTTGAAATCT
This sequence comes from uncultured Flavobacteriia bacterium, assembly GCA_903887095.1. Taxonomy (GTDB): domain Bacteria; phylum Bacteroidota; class Bacteroidia; order Flavobacteriales_D; family Crocinitomicaceae; genus M0103. The sequence goes on along the minus strand of CAISOQ010000300.1, from coordinate 1,579 downwards.
CATTGAGCATTGGCTTTTCCCATGGTTGAACTGTAATTGTTCGCGCATCTACTGTTGAAATATTTGCTACTTGCTGAATGGGAGTTGGAGAACCATAGTAGTCTACCATGACACCATGCAACATCGATGGCGTTGCTTTTCCAGCTCTAATTTTCATCAATTCGTTCTCCAAATGCACTAGCGATTTTTGATTCGCCGATTTGAATTCGTCATAAATTAATTGTAAATCCTCAGTCATTGCTCAATGATTTTGGTCAAAAATACGATTTTCTAATTTCTTACAATGGTTCCGACCTGTTCGCCAGCCATTAATTTTTTAAAATTACCAGGAGTATCCATGTCAAAGACTACGATAGGCAAATCGTTCTCTTTACATAATGTAAAGGCGGTCATATCCATCACTTTTAATCCTTTTTCATACGCATCATCAAAACTGATCACATCAAATTTCTTTGCAGATGGATCTTTGAATGGGTCAGCAGTATAAATTCCATCAACTCTTGTTCCTTTGAGGATTACATCTGCGTTGATTTCAATCGCACGAAGCGAAGCAGCAGAATCTGTCGTAAAAAACGGGTTACCAGTGCCTGCACCAAAAATCACGACACGCCCTTTTTCTAAGTGGCGAACCGCACGTCTTCGCACATATGGTTCTGCAATTTCCTTCATTTCAATAGCAGACTGAAGTCGTGTCTTAATACCTGCTGATTCCAATGCTGCTTGCAGAGCCATTGAATTAATCATCGTTGCAAGCATTCCCATATAATCGCCATGCGTTCTATCCATCCCTCCTTCTTCAGCCTGAACACCACGAAAAATATTTCCTCCACCGATGACAATTGCAATTTCGACACCTAAGTCGTGAATTTCTTTGATCTGCGTAGCATATTCCGACAATCTATTATTGTCAATTCCGAACTGCTTGTCTCCCATGAGCGACTCACCACTCAACTTTAGAAGTATGCGATTGTATTTCATATTTACTATTTTAGACTTTGGACGCGGGTTGATTTCAAAAAAAAGGCTATCAATACTGATAGCCTTTCTATATTTATTTTCTTCTTAGCTTAATGAAAAACGTTTGAAGTCAAGAACTGTAAGTCCTTTTTCAGCTGAACCAAGGAATTGCTCCACTGTCAACTTATTATCTCTTACAAATGCTTGGCTTAACAACGTGTTCTCTTGGAAAAATTTGTTCAAACGACCTTGTGCAATTTTCTCAGCCATATCAACAGGCTTACCTTCTTGTATTGCCAATTCTTTACCAACTTCGATTTCACGCTCGATTGTACGTGCATCTACTCCGTCTTTGTTCAAAGCGATTGGATTCATTGCAGCAACTTGCATTGCAACTTGCTTCCCTGCATCTTCAGCAACATCCGAAGAACTGTTCAAAGCAACAAGTGTAGCCAATTGGTTACCTGGGTGGTTGTATGCAACTACTTTATCAGCCTTGATTGTTGCGTATCCAGAAAGATCTAATTTCTCTCCGATCACACCAATTTGCTCAGTAATTTTTTCATCAACAGTTAATCTGTCATCGTATTTCAAACCTTTCAAATCTTCAACTGATGAGATC
>CAISOQ010000299.1 GCA_903887095.1 uncultured Flavobacteriia bacterium | reverse complement strand
GGAATGGGATGTCCTGATTGGCCGAAGTGTTTTGGTCAGTGGGTACCACCAACAGAAGCCGAGCAACTGCCAGAAAATTACCGTGAAATATACCTTGAAAAAAGAACTAAAAAAATCGAGAAGTTCTGCAAATTTCTATCTTCCATTGGCTTAAAGTCAACCTCTGAAAAGATTTTGAAAGACCCCACATTGCTGGTTGAAGAAACCTTTAATGCCCAAAAAACATGGACAGAATACATCAATCGCTTATTTGGATTTCTGGCAGGAAATTTCATGTTGGCGGGATTTATTTGGATTTTGTTAAAATATAGAAAACGAAAATTGGTTTTATTGGCTGGTGGAAATTTGATTTTGATGGGCATTGAGGCGTGGTTTGGGTCGATAGTGGTGGCTTCAAATCTTGTGCCTTGGACAATCACTATTCACATGTTTTTGGCCTTGGTAATTATCGGTATTCAACTATTTCTTTTGCATAAAATAAGTGCTACACAGCAGACAAAATTACCATTGAACAAGACCATGAAATGGCTCGCTATACTCGTTTTGGCAATTACTTTTTATCAAATGTTTTTAGGGACACAAGTGCGTGAATACATCGATGAATTAACGAAAATGGGATTTGGTCGCGAAAGTTGGGCAGAGAAATTGGGGATGACTTTCTACATTCACAGAAGTTTTTCATGGCTTGTACTGATTATCATGGCCTATATGGTATGGCAGAATGAAAAGATGACCAAATATTGGATTATTCGCACGGCATTTATCATATTAGCACTTGAACTTATTGGAGGAGTTTTACTCGCTTATGCGAATATGCCGGGGCTCGTTCAAACGAGTCATCTTGTTTTTGCAGCTGTGCTTTTCGGAATCTTGACAATGTTGATTTTTAGACTGAAGTCATCAAATAATACAGATTCTGCACCACTTTCTTGAAATTAAAGGGAAGAATGCTATATTTGCAGCCGAATTGTATGCAAGTTCTAGTCCTATAGCTTCCTCCTCCGTTATACTGCGGCGGACAGGCAACTTCGCTACAGGACAGCGAAAAATTGAAATATTGTTGCAGAAATGTAACATGGTCCTATAGCTTCCTCCTCCGTTATACTGCGGCGGACAGGCAACTTCGCTACAGGACAGCGAAAAATTGAAATACTGTTTCAGAAATGTAACATGGTCCTATAGCTCAGTCGGTTAGAGCAACAGACTCATAATCTGTGGGTCCCTGGTTCGAGCCCAGGTGGGACCACTAAAACAGAGTGAGAGTGAAAAGCGAGAGCGGTTCACTCCACTCTAGTTTTTCTTCACTCTCGCACTCAACCTCACACTTCAATTACTTCTTGTAAATGAAAAGGGTTCTGTATCTTTGGTCTAATCAGTCAACCTTTTTCAGGATGTTACATAATATCTAATTAATTTCAGTACTTTTTTAATTGTTCAAAAAGTGAGGTATTGATATATAGTGTTTCCTTCCATACCCTTTTTGACTGAAGAACTCCAATATTCTCAAGTGACTTGAGGTATTTTGCTGCAGTAATGCGTGAGATTGATAATCGTTTTTCCAAATACTCACTCTTACTGTACGGATGCTCAAATAGTAATTCGATCAATTCTTTACTGTATATCTTCGGAAACTCCTTTCTTGTCTTTTCCTTGGTCTGTTCAAAAAGCGTATTAATTTCTGTAACCTGGTTTATTGTCGCGTGGGCAGTTATTTC
>CAISOQ010000298.1 GCA_903887095.1 uncultured Flavobacteriia bacterium | reverse complement strand
ATACATAATCATTAATGGTGGCTTTGAATTAAAATCTTCAATTCGACCTTCGAGCATTTTTGTAATTCGACTCGTAGGCAACCCTAAAATTAGGTCTGTTGTATGGCTTTCAAAAAGATCTAACTGCTCCAACTTTCTGTTTTCAAATATTAATTCAATTTTGTCAAGGTAAGGTAGGGCATTCCCTTCTTTATCCTTCATGTAATAATCCATATTTTTCAATAATACGACAGATTTAGGTGGCCCATCATTGAATTCAGAAAACAGAAAAGGCCCAGTGCCGATCATGTCATTTTCAAGATTTTCTGCGATAATTTTTTGAGAAGATATGGCAGCACATATGTTTGTTAACTTATTTAAAAAATTATCATCTTTCTTTAAAAGTGTGAGAGTGACTTTTGAGGGGGTAATTTTTAAACCGGAAATTGTTTTTGAATTTCCATTCATAAATTCAGAGGAACCTTTTAATATGTCTTTAAAAAGAAAATTATAAGCATGTGAAACCTCACCTTTTTCCTCTTTTGAACAGATTTTTTTAAAGGTAGCTTCGATGTCTTTTGTCGTTAACCGTCGATCTTCAATACCTGAAAATACAGCATGCGGATGAAAAAAAACATCCTTTCGTATGCTAAATTCATAGACCAACCCATCATCACTAATTTTCCAATGTGATGCAATTTGCGGCTGCACTTTCAAAGTTTGTGGATCAATTGAAACCAATCCCTCCATCATTTGCGAAACCACAGTGGCTGAATAATAGTCAGAAATGTTTCTTGCAATATAACTGGAGGGTTCGTTGTCAATGGCCATTTTTATTGTGCCTCCAGCAAACTCAAATTGTTTTTTATCAGTTGAACTACAAGATGATAAAAGGAGCCCAAAAACGAAGATGATCCAAAATTTATTCATGACTATCGATGAGTATCTATGCAAATATTAGCAAAAATTTGCGACAATAGCAGTTTATAAGTCAGTTAGTTTCGACGAAGGGGTGTTCAAAATATTATTTTATTTGAAAAAGTATTCTTTCACAGCTACTTTGAAAATTTGATATTAAAAATGAGTTAAATGTGTTGGTTAATAGAAAAAATCCTTGTATTATTGCGTGATGTTAAATGATTATTTACTGAAACACCACTGTTATACTCTAGTTTCATGAAAATAGTTTTGAGTTTTTTACTGGCCACTCTTATAGGAGCTACAACTTTAGCTGCTTCCTTATCAATTGAGGGTACCTATCAGGGAAAAAATCTTTACGTTCAGAATCCAATGGATGATGACGGCTTTGGTTATTGTGCGACAAAAGTCACCGTCAATGGAGATATTATGCCTGGAGGTACAAACATGGGTGCCTTTGAAATAGACTTTGCAAATTTCAACATTGCTATAGGAGAACCAGTTTTTATTGTCATCGAACATAATGATGGTTGTAAACCAAAAATTCTCAATCCTGAAGTTCTTCTTCCTAGAAGTACTTTTGTAGTTACCAATATTGGGGTTTCGGCCGCAGGGAAATTGACTTGGCAAACAACAGGCGAACAAGGGAAATTGCCATATATTATTGAACAATACAGATGGAACAAATGGGTGACTGTCGGTGAAGTTCAAGGAAAAGGTACTTCTGGAGCGAATTCTTATGAGTTCAGTGTTACGCCGCATTCAGGTGAAAATACTGTGCGTGTAGTTCAAATTGATCATTCAGGATCTAAAAGAACTTCTAAAGAAGTGAAATTTACATCAACCATTCCTGTGGTTGCTAAAACTCCAGTTAAAGTGAAGGAAGTTATTTCTTTTTCAGCAAATGGCCAACCAGTTGAAACGCGTTATGAGATTTATGATGCCTATGGAAACATCGTTAAGAAAGGCGTTGGTTCATCAGTCAATTGTCAAAATTTGTTGAGTGGTGCTTACTACATCAACTTTGACAACGTAAATGAGAAGTTCATTAAGAACTGATTCTCCTCAGCGTGTTAAGAAAAATCGAGCATTTAGGAATCGCTGTTAAAAGCATTGACCAATCTTTGAAGGTATTCGAGGCGCTTTTGGGTACAACATGTTACAAAATCGAAAGAGTAGAATCTGAAGCTGTTCAAACAGCATTTTTAATGATTGGTGAATCTAAAATTGAATTATTAGAAGCTTCCAATCCTGATTCTGCAATCGGCAAATTCTTGGAAAAAAAAGGTCAGGGAATACATCATATCGCCTTTGATGTGGAGAATATATTTTCCGAAATTGAAAGATTGAAAAACGAGGGATTTGAATTAATTCATGTCTCCCCAAAAGATGGTGCAGATAATAAAATCATTGCATTTTTACATCCTAAATCGACTGAGGGAGTGCTTGTAGAACTCTGTCAAGAAAAAAGTTGAAACAAATCAGCAGGATTTGTCAAGTGAAAAGTTTGTAATCCTGCTAATCGCGCCCCCTCTATATGTTGCAAAGTGTCGTCAATAAAAAGTGTCGAACTCTTTTCAAGTTGCTGCTCAAAGCAAACAAAATCAAATATTTCCTTATGTGGTTTCCTGAGATATATTTCGTGTGAAAAGTATATTTTATTGAAATAAGCTTCCATTGGTAATGCTGTTGCTTTTGCCCATTCTCTTCTAACTATAGGGACGTGTAACGAATTGGTGTTGCTTAAAAGGAAGACGGGTAACTTTTTTTGAAGTTGGTGTAACAAGGTCAGTCTATCCTCAGGAACATCTAAGATCATCGAATTCCATGCTTGAACGATTTTGTTAGGCGATGTTCCAGCAGGAACAAAATCAAGCAATGCGTTCACAAAACGCTGGGTAGAAATTTTTCCGGTTTCAAAATCATTAAAAAGATTCGTTTGTGATGCTTGGTTATACATTTCTTCGAAATTGCTAACTCCAAGCTCTTGGAACGAACGAATTGTCTTTTGGTAGTCAAGATTAATTAACACACCTCCTAAATCGAAAATGACTGCACTGTATTTCATACAGCAAAGAAAGTTAAAGAAAGTTTATGATTTCTAGGTTAATAATTCTCAAAGGTTTTTTTCGGCAAATTATCTTTATTTTCGATAAAAAAAGATGAAACTTTTTCTTTCAGATACTGAATATATAGATACAAAGCAACCATTGGATTTGTCCATCCCCTTGCAATCTGGATCGGAAAATTTAAGAGCATGGTATGTTGATGCGCCCCGTTTTGAACCAGTTAGAGCAAATGGATTTTTAGGTGCTGTCAATGAGGGTGGCTCAGTCAACTTTCGAAATGTTTTTTTTAATCCGCACGGGCACGGCACGCATACGGAATGTATAGGTCACATTACTCCAGAAGTGTTTTCTGTGAATGAAAGAGTGACAGAATATCTATGCAAAGCGTTATTGCTCTCAGTGATTCCAGAACGTGTTTACAATCAAGATGCTCAGGAGTGGGACGAGGTGGTTAAGAAAGAACAGCTCGATACAGCAAAATTCTTGGAAAATGATATTGAGGCTTTAATTATTCGAACACTGCCAAATGATCAAAACAAAAAAAGTAAAAATTACTCTTCAACAAACCCGCCCTATTTAGATATCGATATCATTGAATTATTGGATCAATTCAATATTAAACACTTGCTAATAGATGTTCCTTCGGTGGATCGGGAATCAGATGGTGGGAAATTGGTTTTTCATCATCGTTTTTGGAAAGTACCTGAAGCACCAAATCACGAAAGAACGATAACAGAATTAGTTTTTATAAAGGATTCAATTGAAGATGGCGCCTATATTCTGGAATTGCAGGTAGCTCCTTTTGAAAATGACGCAGCACCATCGCGCCCTGT
>CAISOQ010000297.1 GCA_903887095.1 uncultured Flavobacteriia bacterium | reverse complement strand
GTAATTCCATCAAAAAGATCGACACTTTCACCACCACATACATTCACAACGTTGGATGAAGATCCAGCAGACAAACTCAAATCCGTAATTGAAAGTGTAAAGTTTCCACTCGCAAATGTATTTCCTGAATCATAAAGTAAATAATAAGTTTGTCCAGGAGTCAAGCCGCAAACTGTAAATTTCGGTGCGTCAGATGAATAATCCAATGCGTCATCATTTCCTGCGATAAAATCGAATGTTGTAAAGTCAGCACAATTTCCTACAGAATAAACAGCAACTTGACCATTCATAGGAGAGTCTGTTCCAGAAATTGTAACATTTCCAGAAGTAGGTGCAACAAATGTAAACCAAACCGTGTGTTCAAGTGTCGAGTTCCCCCAGCCTGTTGTTTGATAGTAACCCGTTGAAGGTGGGGCAATGTTTATTTCATCTGTTTCTACAGTCGCTAATGTATTCGTGTAAGTATTTACTGAACCATTTACTGGAATTGCTATTGGTGAACATACATTATCATTGGATGGGCCATTTGTAACACATGACAATACTCCTTCCCAACCGCCGTAAGTCACAGAAAAATCGGAATTAAACTCGAAGGTTAAACTACCATCAGCAGCAGAAGATGTTATTCCGCCTGGATTACTGTTAAAAGTGCCTAACTGTGTTGCTGCTGTGCTGTTTCCATCATAAACAGTCATTTCATCAGAGAATTCAGAAGTGTAAGAATTAAATTCTACGTGTAAAAATGATCCTACCGTCGAAGGTGTGATGGTAAATATGTAGTTTTCATTGTCTGAATAGTTTCCAGCTGAACCTCCACTATCGTAAAAAATTCCGCCGCAAGTCGTCGCACTTCCATTAGTCATGATGACACATGTTCCCATATCAACCATTAAAGGTGTTGATGGAACTGGGGTTCCCGAAGCACACGTTACAATACAAATATAATATGTCAAAGCCGATTGTGTTGCACTATAATTGGGGCTTGTTGCGCCTGGGATGTCTGAGTAAGATACACCATTCGTTGAAGATTGCCATTGATACGTAAGACCAGTGCCAACGCTCGCTCCTGTTAAATAGAGTGAAAAAGGAGATCCCGCGCAAGCTAAATCAATTGAAGATTCAACTGAACCAGCATTCGCAGGATTCGAGCATGCTGATGCCGGGCCATTGTTGGTTGTTGCAACATCACGACAAGTGGACTCTGTTCCGCATGACGCATTTGTATTGATATGAATGTAATAAGTGCCAGAAGTTGAAGCTGTCCATGTTAACGGTTGAACTCCAAATGCTACAACGGGACCACTTGAACTTCCTGAGCGCACAGTAATGTAATCTGTGGCTATTTCGCTTGATGTTGTATAGCTATAGCCAGCAGCAACACCTTCCCAAAGACCATATTCACCGGCATAGTGACAAAAAATTGTATCACTTGAACCCACTGTGTTTGTGAGTGTTCCTAAACCAAAATCAATAGAATTAGTGCATTGTCCGTAACTAACGCTATGGCCAATGGCAAATACAAATGACGTTATAAAGGCAAATATTGTAATCGATTTTTTCATAAAAGAGTCGGTTGTGATTAAACTTTTCAAATATAGTAATTTGAGTGAAACTTTGAATTGGATAAACAAGGATTCGTTATTTTTGCCTCAAAAAACAAAATGAATCTTTCACTTAAAAATAAAACGGCCCTAGTGTGTGGCAGTACGCAAGGAATCGGTAAAGCTGCAGCCATTGAACTTGCAAACATGGGTGCGAATGTTATCTTACTTGCTAGAAGCGAGGACAAGTTGAAAGATTCATTGAAAGACCTTGATGCCTCTAACGGGCAGAATCACAGTTATTTAGTGGCAGATTTTGCTCAACCTAACGATTTAAAGAAAACGATTACTGATTTTGTGAATGCCGGAAACAAGATACATGTGCTTGTCAACAATACAGGCGGTCCAAAGGGCGGTATGATCAAAGATGCAGCAACGGATGAGTTTCTTGCTGCGTTCAATCAACATTTAATTTGTAATCATATACTGGTACAGGCAATTTATCCAGGCATGATTTCCGAGAAGTATGGTCGCATCATCAATGTAATTTCTACATCTGTGAAACAGCCGTTACCAAATTTAGGCGTGTCTAATACTATTCGTGGTGCAGTTGCCAATTGGAGTAAAACTTTGGCAAATGAATTGGGTGCATTTGGTATTACAGTTAACAATGTTTTGCCGGGTGCTACAAATACCGCTCGCCTGCAATCAATTGTTGAAGTAAAGGCACAACAGCACAACGAAACAATTGATGATGTATTCGAAGAAATGGCGTCGGAATCACCTATGAAAAGAATTGCACAACCTGAAGAAGTGGCCGCAGCGATAGCTTTTCTTGCATCTCCCGCAGCTTCTTACATCAACGGAATCAATGTTCCTGTAGATGGCGGTAGAACAAAATCTCTATAGTAAGTTAGCGAATACAATTGATGTGACCAGTCAGTAGAATGTCTCTGCCTGAATTGCTCAGGTAATTTATTTTCCAAACGTAAGTGCCATCTTGAACGGGCTCACCTTCGTAAGTGCCGTCCCATTGAAAATCTCTATCGTTTGAACTGTATACTAATTGACCCCATCGATTGTAGATGGTCACTTTTAATGTTTGCACACCAACAGTACTGGCTTCAAAAACGTTATTGTAACGAAAGCCATCTGGAGTAAAAGTGTTTGGAACATAAACATAATAGGCTTCTTCAATTGTTATTGGTTTTGAGATAGTGTCTTTACAGCCCTTTGCATCTGTTGCGATTAAGGTGACAATGTAAGTGCCCGGATCGATGTATGTATTGTTGGGGTGCACTACCGTTGAGGTATTCCCATCTCCAAAAAACCATTGGTATGTTTCCCCATTGATTGTAGTGTTTTGAAAGGTTATTGGTAAATCATCAAACAAAGTTTGACTGCTGATCTCGAAATTAGCGGTTGGTCGAACGACTGTTACTGTTGTGCTTCCATTTACTGTGAATGTCTGGCATTCATCAGAAACAATGACTTGATAGGTGGTGGTTGATGAAGGGTGAACCCAAATTACGGGAGTCGTCTCTCCTGTTAAAGGCCACTCGTAAAAATATTGACCATAGCCTCCTGACGCAATTACAGATAGTTGCACACTGTCACCGGGACAAATTTCAACTGCTGGCGATACGCTGATTATCAATGGTGGACTTGTAATGGTATAAACAATTTCTCCGGATTGTTCGATACCACATTGATCTGTGACGGTTATTGTGTAGGTGGTTGTTTGAGATGGAGTAACGATTTGTGAACTCACATTACCCAGTTGATTGCCATTATCATCTGACCATTGGAACGTGTAATTGCCTGCTCCGCCACTTACATTGGTCTCTAATTGGGATGGTATGTAGGGACAAATTTCTGTAATGTCAGCTGATTCATTGATATCTATTGGAGGGTAAACAGGTACATCGACAGTGCCTGATCCTGTTGCAGTTTGATTTAAACAATTGTCTGTCACAGAAACCGTAAATGTTTGCGAACTAGTGGGTGAGACAAAAATGGATGAGGTTGTTTCTCCCGTATTCCATTGGTAGGTGTACGGGCCAACACCACCGTTGGCTGCTGCAATTAACTCCAAATCATCACCAGGACATAGGATGCTTCCACTTTGCACTTCGACAGTTACAGGCTGAACGTCGCCGATACTCAATTCGACTGTTAACGGAGTTATGTTGCCGCAAGGATCTGTAATTGGAAAATCGATTATGATCGTCTCCTGCCCCTCGACAAGTCCATCTGCAAATGCATTAAGCGATATAGTAACCGTTGACTGGTTTGGTGCAAACGTCACTGAGGTTGGCAATGTTGTAAAATCCACTCCTTCAGTCGCCGTTCCGCTTACATTGACTGGAATAGTCAGTGAAGAATTAAGATTATTTGTACCTCTTTCCAATGTTATCGTCGCCGAAACGCATCCCTCTGCCATTTCGTTAGGATCAGATGGGAAAGCAATTTCAGAAAGTTCATATGTAATATCGACAGGTGTGTTTGATGAAAGGCTGTTCGCTTCCAAAAAGATTCCTGAATCGTAGATGCCGTCTCCAACGTCCGCTACAGCAAGTATCAAGTGATAAGTTTGACCGCATTGAACGCGAGAGGACGCCTCTAAAACATCTGTAAAGCCATCGTATTGAATGTAAAATGGTGATGAGTTTTGGGGTGCTGATGAGCCATCACCGTTGTTATTGAAGTAAGCTGAATTGGTAACTTGATTCACGTTGTTTATTGATACTACCGCACCGGTAGGAAGCTTTGCAATATTTTGCGTTCCGGCAATGCCAGGACCTGAAATAAAAAAGCCAAAAACATCATTGTAAGATGAATTGTTTGGCGGCGCAAATTCTGGATATTCTTCTGATCCAAATACATACTTGAACCGAACGGTATCGGAATAAGGGATGAAATCAAATTCGAGAATTGCAGCATTGAACGTTTGAGTGCCTCCAATAATGCCGGATAGAAGTCCTGAACCGCCTGCGCCATTGTCTACACCTGAATTAGACAGATTGTTCGGGCCTTGTGGACCAGCACCATTGTTGTTTGTTGTCCCCGTGGTCATCACAATGCCACTTGCAATACCAAGATTCGTTCCTGCGGCTGTAAATTGACTAATCGCTGTGTTGCTTCCGTTGTAGGTGATGTTTGAGACAGTTACACCGGGACCTAATAGTACATTTTGAACCAGCGAAGGGGCAGATGCTCCGGGGTTTGTAATGAGCTGGGCGTTGGAATGAATATGAATTCCAAAAACAAAAACGCTTAATATGTTGAAAAGGCTTTTCAATGTTCTTATATAACGTAAAATTAGGCTTAAAGTTGCCCGGAAATGGCAATAAATGCGCCATATTTTAGATGAGAACAATAAAAAAATGAAAATGTTGTCTTTTAATTTTTGAATTTACCCATTCATACAACAAAAATCACGATTGAATACCCTGTAAGGAACAAAGGTTGTAATACATTCCTTTCAACGCCATCAGTTCTTTGTGATTGCCACGCTCCTTTATTTCACCTTTAGAAAGCAGAACAATTTCATCAGCATTGATAATAGTGCTTAATCTGTGTGCGATAATTATCGTTGTTCGATCGCGCATTAAATGATCTAAGGCTTCTTGCACAACCTTTTCTGATTCAGTATCTAAAGCTGATGTTGCTTCGTCTAGAATAAGGATTGTTGGATTTTTCAATACGGCTCGGGCAATACTGATGCGCTGTTTTTGTCCTCCTGAAAGTTTGCTTCCGCGCTCACCAATGTTAGTTTCATAGCCATTTTCAAGTGCTGAAATAAAATCATGTGCATTGGCAATTTTTCCTGCTTCAATGATTTCATCCATCGTAGCATTTGGCATTCCAAAAGCAATGTTTTCTTTTACTGAAGCATTAAACAATATAGACTCTTGAGATACGATGCCGATGTGATTTCGTAAATCGTGAATGGAGCATTGCGTAATTGGTGTTTCATCAAAATAGATGTTTCCTTCGGTTACATCATAAAATCTGGGAAGTAAATCGCCTAGAGTTGATTTTCCGCTTCCTGACTCACCCACGAGTGCAACAGTTTTACCTGCTTCGACATTCAGATTGATGTTTTTTAGGACGAATTCGTCTTTGTAACGGAAAGAAACATTTTCATAACGGATACCCGATTTGAGTTCTGATAATGCAACTGGATTTTCTACTTCATAGATTTTTTCATCCGTATCCAATATTTCATTGATGCGATCCTGAGATGCTTTCGCCTTGTTCATAAAAGCAAGGTTGGTAGATATCCCTTGAATCGGTCGAAGCAATTGAGAAAAGACAATGATAAATGTGATAAAAACTTCACCTGTAAGTTCTTGACTATGGTTGAGATCCAAAATCATAGATCCACCAAACCAGACTAGGCAGAGCATAACTCCTGCACCAAGCGTTTCATTCAGAATTGGAGATAAATCCTTTTTTCTGAATGTTTTAGTAATCAGCTGCTGGTGACGCAGATTTACGCGTTGAAATGCACTGTAAATTTGATCGATTGCGTTGAACGCTTTGATGATGCGTATTCCACCTAATCCTTCGTCGATATTCGAAAACAAAAGTCCCATTTGCTCTTGACCACTTTTGGCGGTTTTCTTCAAGCTCTTACCAATCCTTGAAATCACAAAAGCAGATACCGGAAGTAATACGAATGAGATTAACGTAAGTTTTGGACTCAAGTAAATCAAGGTCGCAACATTTATGATAATTGCAATTGGATCACGATAAATCAACTCCAGAATGGCGACAACCGCGATTTCTATTTCGCCCACATCACTGTTCATGCGCGACATTAAATCGCCTTTGCGTTCATTCGTGTAGAAAGATAACGGCAGATTCAGCGCTTTGTGAAAGAGTTTATTTCGAAGGTCTCTTACAACAGCCATGCGCAGTTCAGACTGATGCCAGACTGCCCCATAACGAAATAGGTTTTTGAGAAAAAAAGCCAGGAAAACGGAAACACAAACAAACAAAAGGGCTTGTTTGGGGTTGTTGTTGACCATTTCCTGCATGAAGTAATTGTAGGAATCCTTTAGATAGATAATCAAATCTGTCATTTTTCCGCTCCATTCTGGCTCAATGAGTTCAATCTGTTCTTGTTTCGAATTGAAAATAAGCTGAAGAAAAGGGATGAATAGGACAAGCGATAAAAGGTTGAAAATGACAAATAACAAGTTGCACACGATGACTAAAATCGCTCGAGTTCTGTATGCAAATGTGTATTTGTAGATTTGAAGAATGTCCTTCATCGTGCAACAAAGATAAGTTTTGTTTTCCTTTGACTGAATTTAGGGTAGAAGTATTCGTATTTTTGCGGCATGGGTTCAATTAGACAAAACAAAATTGAAGGAGTGATTCAAGAAGAACTCTCCACTTTTTTTCAGCGAAATGCCCGCGAAATATGTCTTGGAGCAATGGTTTCAGTGACATCAGTAAGGGTTACTTCTGATCTTTCGCTGGCTCGTTGTTATTTATCTGTTTTTGCCGGTCCTGATAAAAAGGAGGTGCTCGAGAATGTTAAGATACACGCTGGTAAGATCAGGGGAGATGTTGGAAAAAGATTGAAAAACATGCGGAAAATACCAGAGTTACTGTTCTTTATTGATGATTCCTTGGATTATGCAGCTGAAATAGACCAATTACTTAAAAAGAAATAGTTCTATCAACGTTCCGTTTTTCATAGCAAGGCGCTACCTTTCCTCTAAAAGAAAGAAGAATGTGATCAATTTAATCACACGAATCTCTGTGGTTGGAATAGCTGTAATAACTGCTGCCCTCGTCATATTACTTTCTGCTTTCAATGGCATTGAGTCAATGATTGAGAAATTATATTCTGATTTTGATCCAGATGTTACCATCCGTTCGGAGGTGGGAAAAACCTTTCCTGAAGATTTAATTAGTTTTCCAGAGTTAAAAAAAATTGAGGGAGTCGCAAATATTTCTCGAGCCATAGAGGAAGTGATTGTAATCAAGCACGAGAAGAAATGGGTGAATGCAGCGCTGGTTGGCGTCGATAGCAACTTCTTGGAGATGTCCAGAATGAAAGTGATAGACAAGAATGGACGTTATGAACATCTTGTAGATGGTCAACCAATTTTGGAATACGAAGGTCAATCTTTTGGCTTGATTGGCGCAACTCTTTTGGACAAACTTGGAGGATTTATTCCAGAGCGGTCAGGTTTTGAGCAGGTCATTGTCTATGCTCCAAAAAGAGATGTGAAAGTTAGACTTGGGTCGAATCCTTTTAAAACTTCCTTACTAAGCCTCTCTGGGCGTATTAATTTCAACAGAGAAGTGAATGCCGAGAATCTTTTGGTTTCTATCGCAACTGCTTCAGAGATGTTGAACTATGAGAAGGACATCACTGCAATTTATGTCGATGTAAATGCGGCCTACACGAACGATGAGGTGAAAGCGAGCATTCAAAAAGTTCTTGGAAATAATTTCTCCGTAAAAACCAATTTTGAAAAGAATGAACTGATATTTAAAACAAGTAAATCAGAAAAGATGATCGTGTTGATAATTC
>CAISOQ010000296.1 GCA_903887095.1 uncultured Flavobacteriia bacterium | reverse complement strand
GGTCCTTTTTATTTGACTAATATAAAAAGATATCCCTTTTCAAAAAAATATCATGAAGAATGGGTTAAAAGATTGAATTCAAAAAATATTACTATTCGTGATACCGAAATGTTAAGGTCTGATTTTGAAAATGACGATGAGGACGAAGACGAAGATGATGATGACGATTCTTTTACATTGGAGGATTTATTTAATCAGACTGAAGATAACCATAAATCTAGAGGTAGAGGTCAACCAGGTATTCGGATTATAATTAATGGTGGCAGTGGATTCAACCCTTTTTCAAATAATAATGACGATGAAGATGAGGAAGATGAAGACCCTTTCAGTCGTCGTTTCTCTCAAAACCGTGATAAGAAATCAGAACATTTTGAAGTGATTACAAAGGCACCACTCAAATTCAAAGATATTGGGGGTTATGAAAAAATCAAGTTTGAATTGAAGCAATGCATTGACATTCTTTCCAATTATACCAAATATGCCAATTATAATGTTCGTATACCCAAAGGTCTTATTTTAGAAGGTCCTCCAGGAAATGGTAAAACCTTATTAGCTAAGGCTCTCGCGGGAGAAGCCAAAATCGGGTTTATTGCAGTTAGTGGTTCCGAATTTCAAGACAAATATGTGGGTGTTGGTTCCTCCAGAGTGAGAGAATTATTCACTTTGGCAAAAAAAAATGTACCTTGCATTGTTTTTATTGATGAAATTGATGCAATCGGACGCCGCCGTTCCGGTGATGGTGAATCGTCTTCCTCTGAGCGCGACAACACCTTAAATGAATTGCTTGTGGCACTTGACGGTTTCAAAAATAGTACAGGTGTTTTCCTTATTGGTGCAACTAATCGTGCGGATCTGTTGGACCCGGCTTTAATTCGCCCCGGCAGAATTGATAAGCGTATATTTATTGGACCCCCGGATTCAAGTACGCGTGAAGCGATTATTAATATTCATACAAAAGGAAAGCCATATGACGAGTCGGTAAATATCAAAGATTTGGTTGATTTGACATTGGGTCTCTCGGGAGCTCAAATAGAGAATCTTTTGAATGAGGCAATGTTGAATGCATTGCGTTATGACAGAACTCAGATGTCAAATCAAGATATCGATCAAATATTGAATCGTATCATGGCTGGATGGCAACCCACAGAGCACCAATTCACTTCAGATATAATCGATCACATTGCCGTTCATGAAATGGGACACGCTATTGTAGGCCTTTTGTGTAAACATCATTCGAAAATGACAAAGGTAATTATTAACCTTTCATCACCCAGAAGCCCTGCCTATACTGTGTTTGAAGGTTCAACAGCTACTATTTATACGAAACAAGCACTGTTCGAACATCTCATGATATTATTGGCTGGTCGTATTGCGGAAGAGGTCTTCTATGATGTAACGGTTACTACTGGCGCAATCAATGATTTTGAAGAGGCATTTAAATTGGCTGAGAAAATGATAGTGTATTATGGAATGGGAAAAAAAGTTATTTACCCGAGTTCAAGTGAAAAATACAAGGAAAAGATTGATAATGAAGTGCTTGGTCTTATTAATGATGCTTATGGTTATTCAGAATTTATAGTGCAAAATGCAAAGGAATTGATTTTGGATGGAGCGGAAATTTTGAAGCGTGATAAATTATTAAAAGCAGAAACAATGATTCAAATGATCGAGGAAAAGTACCCTAGTATTTTAACCCTTAAAATAAAGAATTAAGTGCTCTTTTTTTAGTGCCTTTTTTTATGTCTTTTTTTCGGCGGCATTTCTCTCAAGGTTTCATCATCTGGACTATAAAATACATCCATTCTTACCTGCGGGTCAATACCTTCTTGCAATTGCATTTCTAATATTTTCACTTTTTTAAGAATAGCTTCTAGTTCAAGCATTATTTGGGAACTTTCCATTGCAAAACTCTCTCTTTCGAATTGGGAATTCATT
>CAISOQ010000295.1 GCA_903887095.1 uncultured Flavobacteriia bacterium | reverse complement strand
TATTGATTGTTGAGGATGACTATTTCTTCGGTCAACTCATTCATTTTCAGCTTTCTTCAGGCGGATACATAGACAGTCATATCCAACAAGTAAAATCCATTGCAGAACTAAAAGACATCACGGAGTTTTTTACTCCGGAAGTTGTGTTGCTCGATTTGAATATCCTTGACTCATCGGGAATTGACACTTATTTTAGAGCGAAAGAAATATGTCCCTCTTCTGCGATTGTGATTGTCACCGGAAATGAGGATGAAAGCCTCGCAAACAGGCTCGTTAAAGAAGGTGCACAGGATTACTTATTAAAAGGAGACGCAAATTCGAAATTACTCGGAAAAACAATTGAGTACAGTCGCGAAAGGGTCGTGCAGCAGAACCGCGTGGCAGCATCTGAACGTAAATTCAGAAGTGTGTTTGAAGCCTCACCTTTGCCTGTAATTACGGTCATTGGAGACACCTTAGCCATTGAGATGGCCAACGATGCCTTTTGTAATCTCTTCGAATTGGATAAGTCTGATCTCAATAAAATATCCTTACTGGATTTCTGTCAAACTCCTCAAAATGTACTCTTAACAGAATTTGCCAATGATTCTTTTCATAAAAAGTTAATTCAGAAAACAAAAACTGGAAAACTCATCCATGTTGATTTAATTGGCAACAAGATGCTTTCTGAAAAGGACAGCTTTGTGGTATTGATTATTGATAGAACTGAAGAGGTTTTGTTCGAATCAAAAAAGTATTCTTTGATTTCAAATGCTCAAGAAGGGGAAAAGAAAAAAATTGCGAGAGAGTTGCACGATGGATTGGCACAGAATCTTGTACTCTTAAAATTGTGGTTTGAGTCATTTAATATTGATGAAGCACAAAAGGAGAGTATTAAGTCGTATTCTGATTTACTCAACAATTCAATAAAAGAGATTAAAAATATCTCCTACTCGTTATTGCCGCCAGAGCTTGACAAAGGATTAATAAGTGGTCTTAAAAGTTTGACGGATCGCGTAAATATGCTGAAAAGCAGTCATTGTGAATTTGTAGTTTCAAATGAAATTTCTGAAGATTCCTTCGATGGTGTGGATACGTTCAATATCTACCGAATAATTCAAGAATTCATTAACAACTCACTCAAACATGCGAAAGCAAAAAATATGTGGATAAATGTAACAGCGGAATCTGGAATCTGGAAAATCCTAGTAAAAGATGATGGTGTTGGGTTTGACAAATCGAAAGCACAAGGTAGCTTGGGAATGTCCAATATTGCCAGTCGCATGGAAATAGGGAAATTACAAGGAGGAGTTTCAAGTGAAATAGGAAAAGGAACAGAACTTCAAATTTTTCCCGAATAATTATTAAAAGGAAAAAGAAAGAATGAACCACGCTGAAAACGGTCCTATATTAGAGGCTAAAAATCATTTTCAACTCTTGGAGTTAATTCTAGAAAATAATTCGGAAGCCATTCAGGTCTGCGACAAGGCTGGACGTCTTGTGTATATGAATAGAATTGCGAGACAGCGCTTGGGATTTGAAGGTGACACGTATCGAAATTATACGGTTTTTGATATAGAGAGCTATTTCACATCCCCTGAACAATGGGCAGAAGAGTTGGTTTATTTAAAAAATGCTGGTACCAGAGTTATTGAAGGCCAACATACAAATATTGAAACAAAAAAAAGTATTCCGGTTGAAGTAACAGTTGTTTATAAGGAACTAGATGGTGAGCCTTATACTATTGCAACTACAAAGGACATTTCGATACGCAAGCAAATTGAAACTAAATTGTCAGAAACGAATCGTTTTCTGGAGGTGCTGAATTCAGCAATTGATACAAGCTCTTTGGTTTCGGAAACTGATTTGAATGGAACAATTACCTACGTAAACGAAAAGTTTTGTAACCTTTCACAATACAATCAGCAGGAATTAATTGGTAAAAATCATTCACTTATTAATTCAGGATACCATACGAGTGATTTTTGGGTTGACTTTTGGCGTACAATCAAGGCCAACAAAACATGGTCAGGAGAAATTTGTAACAAAGCAAAGGATGGCAGTTTGTATTGGGTACGAACATTCATTTACCCCGTGCTGAATGAGAAAAGCGAAGTAAAAAGTTATTTATCAGTTCGACAAGATATTACAAGAGAAAAGTTAGTTGAAGAAAAATTAAAAAACACAATAGCTTTTCAAGAATTGTTGTTGAGTATTTCGAATCGTTTCGTAAACATTCCACTTGATGCTTTTGAAAGCGAATTGAATATTTCATTGAAAGAATTAGGTGAATTTTTTGGTGTTGATAGGTCGTATGTTTTTAAGTATGACCATAAACTTGAAACGTGTTCAAATACACATGAATGGTGCAGAAGTGGAATTACCCCCCAAATTGATAATTTACAGAACTTAACCTTCGAGGAAATCAGTCAGTGGACAGAATTTCACTTCAAACACGAATTGATTAATTTTCCGGATGTGGATGCGCTGTCAGAAAGTCAATTGAAGAAATCGTTGCAAGACCAAGAAATAAAGAGTGTATTGGCCATTCCTATGCTTTCGAATGGTAAATGCACAGGATTTATTGGCTTTGATGCTGTTGCTCAAAAAAAACAGTTTGAAGACCAAGATGTACTCATTTTGAAGTTGTTTGCTGAAATACTTGTCAATGTTCAATCAAGAATAAAATCAATTAACGAAATTACACGAGCCAAAGAGGAAATTGAGCGAATCAATCAAAATCTAGAGATTGAAGTTTTTGAAAAACGCCGAGAGAACTCCAAATTGACCAATATGCTATCTGAGCACGAGAAATTAGCCTTGCTTGGGGAAATTGCAGCAGGAGTGGCACACGACATGAATACACCGCTTGGATCTATAAAAGTTGGTGTTGAAAGTATTCGATACGTGCTTGAAAATCTTTTTAAATCGGTAATTGAAAAGTGTTCGGTAGAGCAGATGCATTTTGCTTGCGAGCGTGCAATGACAAAGGATATAGAAATGGTGATGGGTGGTCTTCAAGCAATGAAAGAATCAGCCAGCATAGTACAACACGTTACGAAGAATTTTCCTTCCCTATCAGTTGATGCCAATTCATTGGCTAGTGCATTTGTAAAGGCTCGAATTACAGTGGATGAAGAGGAATTGATTGCGCACGTTTGTGCAGAAGAAAATCCGCTGCAGTATTTGGATTTGATTTATCATATTCAGACGATTCGAAATTTAGTGGATACCATCATTGCTTCGGGTGATAAAGCGAATTCGGTTGTAAGTAATCTTAGAAATTACCTTCAAAATAGCTCAAATGAAGATCGAAAAGAAGTCAATTTAAAAACGAGTATTCAAACAATATTGACTGTTTTCGCTCATGAACTGAAAAACAAAGTGGATGTTCATTTTGATATTCCAGATATAGTTATTCTTGGATTTGAGAACAAACTCTATCAGCTTTGGTCAAATATTATAAAAAATTCCATTGAGGCGCTAGAGGGAGAAGGTAATATATACATTTTATATACTGAAAAGGCAGAATACCATTCAATTTCTTTTCAAAACAATGGTCCGAAAATAGACGAGGAGGTCTTGGACAATATGTTTAAGAAATTCTATACGACGAAAGGGAAACAAAAGGGTACAGGATTGGGATTAAGCATAGTCAAACGTATTATTAACGAACATCATGGTCAAGTTTTAGTTACCTCTTCGGATGAGATGACCACTTTTGAATTTCTGTTTCCAAAGAACAATTAATTTCTGAATTCTCTTATATTTGGTAATTAATTGATTTTTCTATACGATGGATAAATTTAAGTATGCTGTGCTATGCGTTGATGACGATCCGGTTATACTTCAGTTGATTGATTTCCAGATGAAAAAGTTAGTTAATCCAGTCAATACAATTGTAGAAAGCACTACAGATCCCACCCAAGTAGAAGAAAAGCTAGAAGAGATTAAATCCTACGGGTTAGAACCGTTGTTTTTAATGACGGATTATCAAATGCCCGGAATGAGTGGTGCTCAACTTATTCGGAAAATGAAAAAGATAAATCCGGAGTTAAATTGTATTCTGCTTTCAGGCCAGGCAAATGATGTTGCGGTTGCAGAACTTGAAGATGAAAAATTACTTTTTTCATTCATTGGAAAACCGTGGAGGGAAGATCAAATGAAAGAAATACTGCGCCCCTTGTTCAGTAAAACAGAAGAAAATTAAAGGTACCCTTTGTCTTTTGCCCAGCTGCTCAATTGCGCAGCATTTGAAAATCCAAGTTTCTTTAAAATATTGTGACGGTGTGTTTCTACTGTTCGTGGAGAAAGAAATAACTTTTCTGCAATTTCCTTAGAAGTCAGGCCTTCAGAAATATGTTTAACGATCTCAATTTCCTTCATGGTCAATTCTTTCTGTGCATTCTCTGTCTCAACATGCAACAATGAAGCAAAATAACGATCCTTGATCTCATTTGCAATGTATGTTTCGCCATTAAAAACTGAATGTACCGCAGAAATTAATTCGGATTTCCCAATGTTTTTGGTCAAATATCCCTTCCCACCTACAGAAAGAAAGCGCTTCACAAAATTGATTTCGTCGTGCAGCGTCAAACCTATCACTCTGGTTTTTGCCAAACTATTGCAAATTTTCTGTGCTGCATCAAATCCAGAACTTCCTTTTAGATTGATGTCCATTAAGACGATGTCTGGCTTGTGTTGCAATGCTAACTCATATGCTTCATCCGCATTGTCAGATTTCCCCACCACTCTGATGCCTGGTGCATCATTTAAAAGTGAAATCCAAGCATCACGAATCAATTCGTGATCGTCAACAACAAGTACTTTGATTTCTTCGGTCATAGAGTCGGTTTATCTTCGAGTAGTGTGTAAATTTAGATAAAACTTGTCAGCTAAAATCAAAAATTATGTGAATTAAATATGAAATATTAATTCGATTTGAATGCCTTGCTTTTGATTTCCTTTTTAAGGTTCGCTTCAGCATCTGCTAATTTATCTACAGGGATCAAATTGCCCCCACTGAGTTGCGTCACCTCCAACATTTTTTGACGGTCTGAATCCTTCAGTTTTATTCCAATAATACTCATGGACACACCTTTTTTCTTGTATTTTTTAATCTGTTTTTTATAATCTTCGGAGTCTTTATTGAACGCACCGTCTGTCACAACGATAACCAGGTTCAGCGATTCATTATTGAGGTGTTTCATTGCTTCCTTGTAACCCAGTTTGATTCCCGTTCCTCCTGCTGTTAAGCCAGCGGCTTTTAAATTGCTCACTTCTGTTTGGATATTCGCTTTATCTGTGCCTGTTGTAGGTGGAAGCAACACACGAGCATTGTCAGAATAGGTCACAATTCCCATGTTGTCGCATGGCCGAAGCAGTTCAACCAGTTGTAGTAATGTATACTTCATTAATTCAATTTTATCTCCCTGATTCATGGAGGAAGAAACATCTAATACAAAGATGACATTGATGGATTTATAGTTTTGTTCTGAAAAATTTTGTTGTTGACTAAAATCAATTGTATCCTTTCTTGAAGCATCTGCAATTAATTCTTGCTTTAATTCTTCTTCTGGCGAAACTTCGGAAATGTCATTTTTTGGATCTGTTGTTTGCAACGTACTGGCACTAATTGGATTTTTCTCTAATTCGATGACTATTTCATTACGCTGAAAATTAATGTAAGCACCCATTTCGGCACTCTTGTATGATGGATGAGTGGCAAAAAAATAACTGAATCCCAAACTTGCTTCCTTTTTTACACGACCTTGCTTGTCTGTTTGCTCCAACCAGATAGGTTGTCCATTTTGCAGGAGCGTAACTTTTGTGTCAGGTATTTCTTTTCGTGTTTCTTTGTCAATCGTTATTACGGTAAGGTCAAAATTATAGGCCTTTCCGCCGGGCCTTGAATTAAAATCTGGACAAGCAGTGAATAGATTTCCTTCCGCTGGAAGATCATTCAAAGATCCTTTAAGTTGAATGATTGTGGGTAAGTCTTTGTCACTGGTATACACTTCAATGTCGTATTGAAATCTCCCTTTTTCCTTCGGATTAACCTGAAACCGAAGATAAACTGAGCTGTCTTTTTCCATGCCCGGCGCTTTGGCAAGATAGACAACTTCCATTGGTTTTTTTACGCGTAGTACATACCCTTTTTTCGATCCCAGGTTTGTGACCTTTATATCCACAAATCGATCGTCGTAAGAGTTGAGATTTCCAAAATCATGCTTCACCTTGTCGAAAGTAATTTGAGCAGACAGATAAATAGGCAAAGAGATGAATAGAAGAAGAATTGATTTCATTGGGATAAATATACCAAAAACGCATCAGCAGAGTTCTGTTACATTCCGTAATTTTGACTCATGGAAAGAAAGCCCAATGCACTTATAAAAGAGACGTCTCCCTATTTACTTCAGCATGCGTACAATCCTGTTGAATGGATGCCTTGGTCGGAGGAAGTATTTGATTTAGCAAAGCGTGAAAACAAACTCGTGTTGGTGAGTGTGGGGTATTCTGCCTGTCATTGGTGCCATGTGATGGAACATGAATGTTTCGAGGATGACGATGTGGCTGAATTGATGAACAAGCATTTTATTTGTATCAAAGTAGATCGAGAAGAACGACCGGATGTGGACCAAGTTTACATGACCGCTGTGCAATTGATGACGCAAAGAGGAGGTTGGCCCTTGAACTGTTTTACCTTACCTGATGGTCGACCAATTTATGGAGGCACTTATTTTCCAAAGGATCAATGGATGCATATTTTGCGATCACTCGAACATACATGGAAAAATGACCGTGAAAAAGCACTTGAATATGCCGAGAATTTGCATGAGGGAATCATTCGCAGTGAATTGATTGACGAACCAAAGAAGATAGAAGCATTTTCTGAGGAGAAGTTGCACGAATTAGTGCTGCGTTGGTCAAGAAATTTTGACAGCATGGAGGGCGGAGATTCACGCGCACCAAAGTTTCCTTTGCCATCCAATTATGAATTTCTGCTCGAATATGGTGTTCATTATGAAAATCAAAAAGTGCTGAAACACGTGGAGTTGACACTTGACAAAATGGCAAGGGGAGGGATTTATGATCAAGTGGGAGGCGGATTCACGCGTTATTCCGTTGATATGCTTTGGAAAGTGCCGCACTTCGAAAAGATGTTGTATGACAATGGACAATTGTTGAATCTTTATTCGTTGGCTTACAAACATTTTCAAAAACCTTTGTACAAACGTATTGTTTTTCAAACAGTAGAATGGTTGCAGCGTGAAATGCTCACCAAAGAAGGGGCTTTTTATTCGGCTTTGGATGCCGATAGCGAAGGTGAAGAAGGCAAATTTTATTGTTGGACACCCGAAGAAATGAAAGCTGTTTTAGGTGAAGATTTTGTCTGGGTCAAAGACTTCTACAATTTGAATGCCCGCGGTTATTGGGAGGAAGAAAAGTATATTCCCTTGCGAACGGATTCTGATAAGGCTTTTGCAGCGAAAATGAATTGGACGCTGGATGAATTTGAGTCTAAAGTTGCAGAAATAAACCAACAATTATTGGATGAACGCACGCATCGCGTCAGACCTGGAACAGACGATAAAAGTTTGACTTCGTGGAATGCCATGACATTAAAAGGCCTGTGTCAGGCGTATGCTGCCTTTGGTGAAGAGGAATTCCTGCATTTAGCTTTGAAAAATGCCCGTTGGATCTTGAATCATCAGCGCACCGAAGAAGGGAAATTGATGCGCAATTACAAAGAAGGCGTATCGAATATTGATGCGTTTTTGGAGGATTATGCGCATGTCATTGATGGGTTCATTCAATTGTATCAAGTAACCTTTGACGAAGAATGGATGGAATATGCGGCTTCATTCAATCAACTTGCTTTGGATCTATTCCAGGACAAGAACAGCAAAATGTTTTATTTTACTGCCGATTCTACTAAGTTGATTGCCCGAAAAATGGAATTAAATGACAATGTGATTCCAGCAAGTAACTCAGTCATGGCTAAGAATTTATTTTACTTGGGTCATTACTACGATAAAAAAGGGTTCGTTGAAATGGCAAAGCAGCAAGTTGCCAATATCTATGATGGCATGGAGCAATATGGTTCAGGTTATTCAAATTGGGCGAGTTTATTAATGAAAATGGTAAACGAATCTTACCAAGTGGTAGTAACCGGAAAGGAAGCTGCGATATCAGCACTACAATTACAGCTGCATTATTTACCGAACGCATTATTCGCAGGGGGAGCGCATTCCACCTTGCCAATCACTCATGACAAAGCAGACAATGCCGAACTGATGCATTATGTTTGTTATGACGGAACATGTTTGCTTCCAACAGCCGATGCGAATGAGGTGTTAAGGAGAATCGTGGGGTAGAGTGCAAGAATAAAATAAACTTATGGGTATCAAAATTCGAAGACATGAAAATACTTTTTTATCAGTTGATTTTCTTTCCTTTATTATCTAAAATCAAGCGCAATGAGGAATCGTTGGTGATGTAACTCCATGCCCAGTTGAAGAAAATGATCAATTTATTGCGGGTAGAAAGGATGAGCATGAGGTGCAAGAACATCCAAATCAACCAAGCGAAATAGCCGCTGAATTTGTATTGTGGTAAATCAACCACCGCTTTGTGTTTTCCGATGGTGGCCATAGAGCCTAAATCATTGTATTCGTATTCTTTCCAAACTTTGTTTTCTGTACTTCCCAGGAGGTTTTTTGCCAAGTTTTTCCCTTGGTTGATGGCTACATTCGCCAGTTGTGGATGTCCGAGTGGATACAAAGGCGTTTCCATGTATGAAATATCACCAATGGCATAAATATTTTCAAAACCTTGAATGCGGTTGTACCGATCAGTTTTGTACCGATTACGCACAATATTTGCTGATTCCAATCCTCGCAGTGTGTTGCCTTTTACTCCAGCAGACCAAATAACATTCGCTGCTTTGAGTGTTTCGCCATTGTCTAATGTGACGATTGTTCCGTCATACGAAGTCACGTGTGTACCTTTTATAATTTCCACCTTCATTTGTTTTAGGTAGAATTCAGATTTCGTTTTTGCGTTTTCACTCATGCTGTTCAATGTGTGCCCACTGCCTTCCACAATGATAATACGCATTTTGGAGAAATCTACTTTCGGGTAATCTTTTGGTAGAATTGTCGCACGCATTTCAGCAAAGGAACCTGCAAGTTCAACCCCAGTTGGACCACCGCCTACAATGACCAAATTCATCAAGGTTTCTTTTTTATCTTCTGGCGCGGCTGCAATCTTCTCAAAACTCAACAACAATTGATTGCGAATGGCAATGGCCTCTTGCGTTGTTTTCATCGGTAAAGCATGCTCTTCTAGTAATTTATTTCCAAAGAAATTTGTTGAACATCCGGTTGCAATCACTAAATGGTCATAGGAAATATCTCCTGATGAGGTACGCAGTTTATTTTCTCCTGCCACAACGCTTTCAACTTCTGCCATTCTAAATTCAACATTCGGCACTTTTTGAAAGATCTTTCGAAAAGGAAAAGAGATACTTGATGGTTCGAGCCCGGCGCGAGCAACTTGATAAAACAGTGGTTGAAACTGGTGGTGATTTTGTTTGTCGACCAAAATAACTTCGACTTCTTTTTTTGCCATTTGTTTTGCAAAATTCAATCCTGCAAATCCTCCTCCGACAATGACAACTTTTTCTCCTTTTTTCATCTCAAAACGGATTTCGTTGATTCCTTCAATTGGTGCTATGAAGATAGTTGTTTCGTTTGGGTTTGTGTTAAATACTTGATAGATATTTTTTTAGAATTTGAAATTCTAGGAGGATAGAATTTCCCAACAAAATGGTAATGACTTCGGAGTATCGACTTATTCAATATCTAGTATGGATAACAATTTGCTTTGGCACGTTTTTAGTCAAGGTAGAATTACGTTTTTTGCAAAGTGAGACACCTTGTTTTTTTCATAATGACCTCTGTTTCGACGGTATTTGGGCAAATGCTCGACAACCGCGAGGGCGCTGCATTTTCTGACAAACCATTTTTTAGTCCGGAATTTATCAAGATCAATAAGATTAGATCCCTCAATGGTCAATTCACTTACAAAAAACCAGGTGATGCGATGAAAAATACGCAGTACAAGTATGTTTACCAGTTTGATACGCTGGGCAGACTTGTCGCTTCCTATGAAACACGTAAGGATGACGGTACAAAAGATACAACATGGAATATTTATGCGTACGCTCCAGATAATACATTGATTGAGTATAAAAAAGGAGATGGCAAAGGCTTTACAGCTACACTATTTGACTACGACACAAACATGCGGATTATTCGAGAAAGTTATGCCCGTGACTACATCGATTCATTGAAAAAACCACACCGAACAGTCCTGAATTCTGAATCAATGCGCTACGAAGTGGGCGACAGTTCGATCAAAAAAACGATTTACAATAGCTATGATTTGCCTTATATGCATGAATTCACCTATTACAATAGTCTGGGTTATCGCACCGAAAAAAGGCAGCAACTGATCATGACAACAGGTGTAACATCCTATAAATATGCCTACAATGAAAAGGGATTGTTAGCCTCTGTCAAAACCTTCACTCAAGATGAGGTCAAACCTTCCGAGGAAAGTATCTATTTGTATGATGACTATGGAAATTTGACGGAAAAACAATACTACCGAAATGGCGTTTATATCACTGAAACTGAAATGATATATAACGAAAAAAGCAAATTGCTAACCTACGTCCTGACGCGTGATGTGGCCACGAATTTCATTATGATACTCTCGTTCAAGAACTATTCGTTCTATTGATTCAGTTTTAAAGCACGCCTTGTTCTTAATACTTCATAAATTGCCACAATCGGCAGTAGCAAGGCGTAATTGTAATAAAGGTCTTCGACAGGAATTGTGATAATTCTTGGTCCCATTATGTGCGATTCGCTGTACCATACGATCGGTTCATTCGTGACTGCACCAGTGAGTATTCCATTGACAATCAAAAAAGGAAGCATTCCAATGAGATAGCAAAAAGCAAAATCCTCAAACCAAATCTTACGGTCAACATAATAAAAATAAATGGTCAGCAAGGCGGTGATGATGCAAGCACTTGCGGTGTACCAGTTATTGTGATTTAACCCTCCGAACAACAAGCCTGAAAAAGCGAAGTAAAAAGCAAAAATTGCGGAGAATGATTTCTTTTTAAAATTTGGAAAGTAGGCTTTTAGCACTTCATAAATAAACATGCACGCGTAAGGCACAACAAGAAAAAAAGAAACCTCCTCCACGGGCAGATGACCAATATATAATCCAAGAAGGTAATCCGGATTGAATCCCCAAATTCCTTTTACCGTGAAATATTCATCCCAACATAAAAAAAAGACAGCCACAATCAACGTGGCTATAAAAAGATTTTTCCAATGGCGGTAAAACGCAACTTTTTTGTCGAAGCTGAGCGCTAATGGCCCAGCAATTGTTGCAAGAATAACCCAACCATAGAGGCTCATGCCTTATTCTGTTTTAGAGCAAACGAACGTTTTGCTTCTTTGTAATATTTTCTTGGAACCCAAAGCATTCCAAAGCATTCTCCATGCTCTTTCCCTTGGTGTTTATGGTGCACTTTATGTGCTTTACGAATGGCAATGAAATAGGGTGTGTCGATGTCACGCAACCATTTGAATCTTCGGTGAATGAATACATCATGAATGAGAAAATATGCAAAACCATAAGCCGCGATGCCATAACCGATCCATACTGCGACATAATTATTATTCATCATTCCTAGCATAATGCACAACCATGACGGAACAGCATAAATCAAGAAAAACACATCGTTTCGCTCAAAAAAGCCGGGCTCTTCCACATGATGATCGGAATGGAAATGCCACATCAATCCGTGCATAACGAATTTATGTGTTGCCCAAGCCATGAATTCCATGACAAAGAAAGTTAACAATAAAAGTAAAGGGCCCCACCAATACATATTAATTCAAATTTAAAACAACAAAAAAAACTGCCATAATTAAAAACAATACAGCGTGTACTTTGTTCGGTTTTGCTTGGTCAACACGCTGGAGAACAAGATGCAAAATGTACGCAATAACAAACCAACAAAAGTAATTGTACAAAGGTATAATTTCATTTTTCCAATGCCAAAAATCACTCTTTATGGCAACAGGCTCCATGATGAGGTCCATGAGTGTCATAAGACCAGCAGAAACGATAGGTTTTAAAAATCCTTTAATGTTTAAAAATCCCGAAATGGCATGCGATCCGACAACTAATAACCACCAATTGATTCCAATAATGAGCGGCACCCCCATGATCTTTGGGTCAAGATTGTTTCCATACCAGTAATTTCCAAAAAGTAAACCAGTTGAAGTGCCAATCCACTCAGCGAGCATCGTTATGACATAACAGCTCGCAATAAATAAATAAACTCGTGGCGTTTTCAATTTTAACGCAACAAGGGCTACAAAAAAGGATAAAAGTAAATTGTAAGTGGATAATGAAAGAAAGAAATCTTGAAAAGAGGGTATTGAGGTCCCTATAATTCCAACAGAATAAAACACAACAAGAATCCCGATCAGAAGATTCTCAACTTTTAAGTTCTTTATGAAATTTATATTGAACATGCTTATTTCAGTAACAAACCTCTCCTTTTTTTTGTTCAATCCAATCTGCCTTTAATTGTATTATCAATTGTTTCATCCAGTGATTTAAACTTGAAATTCAAGGTGTTTTGTACTTTAGATGAATCATAGATAATCTTCTTGAAAGACGAATTTGCAGAGTCCTTTGTAAGAGTCGCCTTTCTGCCGCTAAAAAGCGCTCCAATTCGTGCGATTCTCCATGCAATTCCTACGAGCCATTTTGGAGTGCTAATTGATGGAGGTTGTTTACCCAGACCAATAGCAATTTTTGTCATTAATTCTCTGAAAGTTACATTTTCCCCAGTGCACAAAAAGCGTTCTCTTTCTATTGGGCTTTGCATCAATTGAATCATGATTTCAGCCACATCTCTGGCGTCAACAAAACTATTGCACCCATTGGTGAAAAAACGCAAGCCGTTGTTTACAGTTCTGAAAATTGTGAGTGAACTTTCATCCCAGTATCCAGCACCAAAAATCACACATGGATTAACAATTACAGCTGATAATCCTTCTTCAACACCTCTCCAAACCTCCTTTTCTGCTGAATACTTTGAAACAGAATACCCACTTGTTTCGTTTCCATTTTTCCAAACAGTTTCTTCAGTGGTATAGCCATCTTTTCCCACTCCAATAGCTGCTGTGGAACTTACGTGACATAATTTCTTGATTCCTTTTTCAAGACAGCAGTTGACAACATTGGCTGTTCCTTCTCTATTGATTTTCATCAATTTCTTGAAATCCTTTCCTTCAAAAGACACGAAACCTGCGCAGTGATATACGAAATCAACGCCTTCCATTGCTTCGTCTAATTCTACTACATCATTGATATCGCCTTTAATCCATTGTATTTTGTCGAATAGACTTGCTGATTGCTCAGAATTGTAATAGTGAAAAAGACTTTTGACGTGTTTTAATCTTTTCTCGTCTCGGTAAAGTGCACGTATTTCAGACTCCTGCTGAACAAGTTGATAAAGCAAATGACTGCCTAATAATCCAGTACCTCCTGTTACGAGAATCATGAAATCAAAGGTAATCGGTTTAGTGAAAGAAATATTATTTTTTATGATTAATCCATTGCTAATTCTATGGTCGGATCCCAAAAAATCAACTTAAATTGGACGATTACGTCGTTTACAGCTTCAATTCCCTCAGTAGTTAACAAATTCTCCATTTCCTTTTCGTTTGAAAAGTGCATTTTTCCTGTAAGCATGCCATTTCGATTAACGACCCGATGAGCCGGAATACCCGGGATTTGATGAGATGCGTTCATTGCCCAGCCCACCATGCGTGATGATTTAGCAGTGCCAAGATATTTTGCAATCGCTCCGTATGAAGTCACTCGACCAGCAGGAATGAGGCGAACTACTGCAAATACAGATTCAAAAAAATCTTTATTTCTCTCATTAAGTGTCAGTATCATTCATTTAAAGTTAGCGAAATTGTTCTTGGTAATCGAATATCCATCAAAGATGTTTTAATCGACTTAAAAATAATAAACGATAAACAAGTTGGGTGATTAGTTGTTTGTGAAATGGTGTCTTCAAAGCGAATCAATTGCACAAATGGAGTACTTGCATTTCCGCAAGCATCAGTTGCAATCCATGTGCGGTTGAAACGTTCGTTGCAACCAACAACGGTTGTTGCACCGTC
>CAISOQ010000294.1 GCA_903887095.1 uncultured Flavobacteriia bacterium | reverse complement strand
GAACCAATCGAAGATTATGAGGCCTATGACACCCTCGGTTTCAAATACCATTATGTGAAATTCCAATATTCTTTTCCTATCGAAGAGAAAATTTGGGAGGAAAATGAATTAAGCGTTCGTTATCTTTTTGATTGGAAGGATTCCATTTATTTTCAACCGACTGATATTACTTCAACCCAAAGTTTGGATCGGGTTTTGGCGAATTTAGGATTGGCTGGGGATTATTATGAGAGACCTTATTACGGTAGACCAAGCATCGTTAACAAAGAAGGGATTGATTACCATATCACGAAGTATTATCCGAACGATACGATTGCCCGCGATGGTGATATTACGGCGGGTAAAAAAGTAGGATGCTGGAAGTATTACAGTTACGACGGAGAATTTTTATATGAAGCAAATTATTTTGACACAATCATCTCAATCAACGACTCAATTCAATTTAAATCAAAAGGGATTTTAACTGATTACGATAGAAAGGGAAATAGATTGAGTGAAAGTTACATCATTGAGAAGTTTGAAAAATACGATTGTTCGCATACAGACCACTACGAGATTCGTCAGTTGATGACTATCTGGCAAGGGAAAGACTCTGTAGACAGAATGAATGGTTATGTCAAAAACTATTATGACAATGGTGTACTTCAAAACGAAGGATTGATGAAAAACGGTCTTCCAACGGGTGTTTGGAAATTCTATGATCCATTTGGAAAACTCAATCAAGTAGGAAGTTACACCTTGGGTAAAAGAGATGGGCGTTGGTTAGGAGGAGATCTCTCTAAAACCAAATATTTGGGTGACATTTGCTTGAATCCAAATTTACCTGACCTCGAAGAAGAATTGAAGTACCGTGAAAAACAATTGGATATTGTGATCACTAACTACCAATTGGGCAAGGCATTGAACAAGGAGTTTTACGACGTAAATTTGAATGATTACGAAGAAGAGGAAGGAGAATCGCTTGAGTCTGAAGAATAGTTGAAATAGTTGATTACATTTGTTCGTAGATTAAAAAAATTATGATTCAACTAAAAAAATATACGTCTCCTGCCGAGGCAAAAGCCTTGGTAATTCTTTGTGATAAAAAATCTAAATTGCCTGTTTCAATAGAGCAGGATGTTAAGACTTTTTTAAAAGGCTTTTTGAAAAGTGATGACAAATTTGATTTTCTGAAAACAATCAATGGTCTGGTGTTTTTTGTCAAAAAGGAACAATCTGCTGAGCAAATTAGAGTTGCAGGTTACAAGGTTGTGTCTCAATTAAAGAAGGAAATCTCTGCATTGACCATTTGGGGAGAGGAGGATGAGGTAGTGCATTTTACCGAAGGCTTGTTGCTATCTTCTTATCAGTTTTTACCCTATTTTAAAGATGCGGAAAAAAGAAAAAATGGTTTAGTAGAAATATTGCTGCCAAATGAAATTTCTGATAAAAAAATCAAGGAGCTTGAGATGTCTGCCAAGGCAGTTTTTTGGGTGAGAGATAGGGTGAATGAACCAGTCTCACATTTGAATGCTGTGCAACTGAGCGAGAAAATCAAAGAACTCGGAGAAGAGGCAGGATTTTCAGTACAGGTGCTTGAAAAAACGCAGATAGAAACGTTGAAAATGGGTGGATTACTTGCTGTCAACAAAGGCTCTATTGATCCCCCAACCTTTACAATAGCCGAATACAAACCTGAAAAACCCATCAATAAAAAACCGATTGTTTTAGTCGGTAAAGGAGTTGTTTACGACACAGGTGGGCTCAGTTTAAAGCCAACTCCAGGTTCTATGGATGTTATGAAAAGTGACATGGCAGGTGCTGCTACAG
>CAISOQ010000293.1 GCA_903887095.1 uncultured Flavobacteriia bacterium | reverse complement strand
CCAATGGGTGTCTCAAGCTTACAGGCTATACTCGAAAGTATACCTTTATGAGAACAAGAAAGATTCATCTGATTTATTTATTTATCGAGCCATTGAATTTGCCAAACGCTCAACCAATGAACTGGAATTGGCCTTGTGCTTGCATCAATCCGCTCTGAATCATGCCCAATTTTCAAATATTCAAGAGGCAGTTACGCAAGAATTATTGGCCCTGCAGGTGGTAGAAAAACTTAATAACACGTATTACGAGTGTATTTTTAATCGATTCATTTCAGAATTATCATTGGATGTTGGCAACCTGCGAGAAGCAGAAAATTACCTTCGGAAGTGCCAACTAAAAAGTGGAAGAATTTCAAGTAAGCGCTTGAAATTAGAGAACGATATCCTAAGAGCTCGAATCGAAATCAGAAAAGGATTTCCGAATGAGGTCTTGGTGTTTCTTCCTGCCAGTGTAAAAGGATTGGAAGCCTTGAAAGATTACCTATCGCTGGGGGAAGCTTGGATGGTGTTGGGGGAAACCTACAACGCGGCGAAACAAATTAATAAATCATTAGACGCTTTTAATACATCTCTCACGTATTTCGAACAGTCAAGACAACCTGAAAAAATGGCGAGTGTTTACCATCAGATTGGCCTTGTATATTTATCAAAAAAAGACCTTGGAAACGCAGAAAAAAACATATTAAAAGCCATTGTAATACGAAACAACATTAAAGAGCGAAATCGAATTTATGAAAGTTACTTTGCCTTGTCGAATGTATATGCTGAGCAAGGTCAGAAACAAAAAGCGTATGATTACCTGAAACGACATACCGACTTTTTACGTCGAAACTCCTTTTCAATTGACAGTAAGAAAATTGAGGACCTCACACAAACCAATTCAAGGGAAGAACGTGAACGTTTAATTGAAACACAAGAAGAAAAACTTCAAAAAGAATTAAAAGAGAAGGAAATCTTACAGCTTCAAAGTGACCGTCAATTGCTGGGAATAAGTATTGTCATTGCGATATTCTTTTTATCGGCCGTTTCTGTATTTTTTATTATTCGTCAGCGGACGACCTTACAAGAGCAGCGAGAATCCGAAATGTCACAAACCTTGTTGCGCTCCCAAATGAATCCCCACTTTATTTTTAATGCCTTGGCGGTGATTCAAAGTTATATTTACGAAAACACCCCTGAAAAAACATCGAAGTTTCTTGTTAACTTCTCTCGATTGATTCGCTTGATACTAGAGAATTCACCAAAGGAGTTTATTACTATAGACATTGAAAAGGAAATCTTATCCAAGTATTTAACCACTCAAAAATTGAGATTTGAAGATCGCTTCAATTTTAACATAGAGATTGATGAGGAACTCATCTTCAGGCGCGCACTGATACCCCCAATGATCACTCAACCGTTCATCGAAAACTCCATTGAGCATGGGCAATTACATACCATCGAACATGGAATAATCGAAATTACCATGAAGGAACGCTTTGGAATGCTAGAGGTTGTAATTACTGACAATGGCGTTGGAAGAACCAAAGCGGGGAAAATAAAAAAGAAAAAATCTCATATAAGCATGGCACT
>CAISOQ010000292.1 GCA_903887095.1 uncultured Flavobacteriia bacterium | reverse complement strand
CATTGGTTTGACAGTAGTATTTATTGTTTCACAAGCCTTTATTTCAGGATCCATGAGTAAAATTGAGAAATACAAATACACAGTATTAAAAGAGTTTGATGATTTTGAAGTCAGACAATATGAAGCAGCCATGTTTTCAAGTGTCAAAATGAATGCTAAGACCTATGAAGAAACTTCAAGTTCCGGGTTTAGAGTGCTGGCAGGATACATCTTTGGAGGCAATGAAAAAAATGAAAAAATCGCAATGACTTCTCCTGTTGTAATGGAAATGGGTGATACCACGAAAATGTCATTCATGGTGCCATCTAATCTAAAAGAAAATGAGCTGCCGAAACCCAATAATGGGCGTATTTATTTCGAAAAACAGGCTCCAAAGGTCATGGCAGCGATTCGTTTTGGTGGTTGGGCCAATGACGATAGAATAGAAAAATACAAGCAAAAACTTTCGCTAGAATTGGAAAAACAAGGCTTGAAGCATACTGGCAAATTCAATTACCTTGGCTATAATCCACCTTACGCCTTGATTGCACGAAGAAACGAAGTCGTTGTCGAGCTAGTGGGTTTTGAGATGGGGGAATAGTTCAAACGTTCAATAGTTCAAAGGGTTCAAAAGTTCAAGCGTTCAATAGTTCTAAGGGTTCAAACGTTCAGGTCCCGATAAGTGAGCTGTTCCGGATATTCGACGTGCTCTAAGTTTAAACTTTATTAATCAAGTTGGAGTTGTAATAATTGAGATCTGTTGAGACTTCTTCTCCAACCCATTCTGGTAATTCGAAGTGCTCATCTTCTGAGTTTAACTCGATTTCAGCAATGCACAATCCTTCCAGTTTTCCCGTAAAAACATCAACTTCCCACAAATGGTTTTTAAATGAAATTTCATAGCGAAATTTTTCAATCACTTTTTCTGCAAATGTTGAAATCAGCTCATCAGCATCTTTGAGTGGAATTTCATATTCAAATTCGGATCTGCTTATCCCTTGCGTTGGCCCTTTGATTGTTAGAAAACCTTTAGTTCCTTTAATTCTTATCCGAATAGTTTTTTCAGCACTATTCACTAAATAAGCTTGCACAATTCTAGACGGAGAAGGTTTTTCGATGGCCTCCCAAAGTTGTTCTTTAACGAGAAATTTACGTTCTATTTCCATTTCATTTCAAAGATACGCAGAAGATCAAAAAATAACAGAACACATCAATTAATCTCTCAATCCAATTGCAGAATTCCTATTTTTACGGCGTGAATATCTTTTTGACATTCGACTATGAATTGTTTTTTGGCAGTTCCACAGGCTCAGTTGAAAAATGCCTTCTTTCTCCTACGAACAGACTTTTAGATTTAAGCAGAAAATTCAATGTCAAGATGACTTTCTTCGTGGATGTTGGTTATCTCATCAAAGCGAGAGAATTTTCATCTCATTTCCCCGAATTAATGAAGGATGTCGTTGCGGTTGAAACCCAATTAAAAGAAATTATAGCAACAGGAAATGATGTTCAGCTACACATTCATCCTCATTGGGAAAGATCGGTTTATAAAAATGGTCAATGGCACATTCAAACGGATGGAGCCTATAAATTGAGTGATTTTTCTGCAGATGAAAAACGCAGAATAGTGCTTGATTACAAAAAATACCTGGATGAATTGATTGGCTACAAGACGAAGGCTTTTCGAGCAGGTGGTTGGTGTATTCAGCCATTTAACGAATTGGAGAAAATATTCAAGGAAGCTGAGATAAAGTATGATTCCAGTGTTTTTTCCGGTGGAAAATTTTCTTCCTCTCATTATGCTTTTGATTTTTCCAAGGCACCTAAAAAATGCAGTTACCGATTTCAGAGTGATGTTTGTCAAGAGGATGCAAATGGCGATTTTGTAGAATATCCTATTTCCTCTATGAATTATTCACCTTTGTTTTATTGGCGCTTGTACATGTTGGGACGACTTTTCCCAGAACAACACAAAATGCTGGGTGATGGCGATTTTTTAGCACAACCGGGTCGCAAACGATCTGTTCTTACTAACTTTACTTGGAATCATGTCAGTTCAGATGGGTACTACGTTTCCAAATTGAAAAAGTATTTGAAT